>CAZEMD010000048.1:0-10053 GCA_964513225.1 uncultured Candidatus Bathyarchaeia archaeon
GGCCTATGAGGTACGGCGTGCAGGTGCACGTGGGCTCGACGCCCATCCGCTTGAAAGCCTCTATGACGCGCACCTGGCCCTCGGCGAACTCCGGGGGCACCCCCATCTCCATCCACTTCTCCATGTCCATGCCCGCCGGGTTCAGCGTCGCCCTGACGCGGCACCTTGAGCCCAGCTCCGCCTGCTCCTCGAGCCACTCGGTGCCGGCGTCGCCCAGGTTCTTGTAGCTGACGCCGCTTATGTGAGCCGACTCCACGGGAACCAGCCTCCCGGCGCCGAAGACCTCGCCCAGAGCCACGAGCAGCTCCATGCTCTTCCTGACGGCGTCCCCGTTCTCCCCCTCAAGCATGCGCTCTTGGCCCCGCGTGAGAATCATCGAATCACTTGAACAGGAAACCGGGAGAATATAAACACCCCCACGTCGATATTTCATCTAGGTGTGAAGGTATGTCATCGACGAGCACCATAGGCCGCAACGTCACCCTGGGGAGAGGCGTCAAGATATGGCACCTCACCTACATAGGCGACAACACAAGCATAGGCGACGAGACCACCATAGGCTCCCTCTGCCACGTGGACTCCGGCGTCAGCATAGGCCGCAGCTGCCGCGTCCAAGGCATGGTCTACCTGCCGCCGGGCACCGTCATCGGCGACGACGTGTTCATAGGGCCCGGCGTCGTGTTCACCAACGACCCCTACCCGCCGTCCAAGAGGCTCAAGGGGGTCACGGTGGAGGACGGCGCCATAATCTGTGCGGGGGCGACGCTCCTCTCCGGCGTCACCGTGGGCAAGCACGCCGTCGTCGGGATGGGCTCCGTCGTAACCCGGGACGTGCCCCCCGGCGAGGTCCACTACGGCAGCCCGGCGACCCACCGGTACGGCTACAGCGAGTACCTCGAACGAAGAAAGACCTGGGAGGTCACCGAAGAAAGTGGCTGACCGCCTTGCCCAGCGCCTCGGCCACGGCCTCGATCTCACTTTCACTTAGGAACGGGTGCATGGGCAGGCTAAGGACGCTCCGGCTGAGCTCCTCGGCGTTGGGGCAATCCGAGCCGTCCCCAAGCAAAGGGTGACGCGTCAACGGCGAGGGATAGTAGACGCCGCACTCGACGTTCTCGGCCCTCAACGCCTCGACGAACCTGTCCCTCCCACAGTTGAGCCCATCCAGGTCCAGCTTGACCGTGTAGTAGTTGAAGCAGCTATCGACGTGAGGCTCGACGCGTTGAGGGGCTACGCACCCTAGCCCCCCGACGACCCCATCATAGATACGAGCCACTCGCCTGCGACGGGATATGAAGGAGTCAAGCCTGTCCAGCTGACACAGGCCCAGCGCCGCCCTCACGTCGTCGAACCTGTAGTTCACGCCAAGCTGCCTCCTCACCTGTCCTTCAGGTACCTTGAAGCCCTTGATCCACCGGGCGTGCTCCGGGTCGTTGACCGCGACCATGCCGCCCTCCCCCGTGGTGATCACCTTGCTCGGGTAGAAGCTGTAGCAGCACACGTCGTGAACCTCGCCAAGCCCCTTTCCCCTGTACCTGCTGCCTATGGCCTGACAGCAGTCCCCTATCACGCATAGCCCATGGTCCCCCGCAACCTCGTTGACCGCCCTCATCTCGGCCACGTTGCCGAACAGGTGTACAGGCAGGACCGCCCGGGTTCTGCTGCCTATCTTCTCCTCCAGGCTGTCCACGTCGATGAGGAACGTGGACGGGTCCACGTCGGCGAACACCGGCCTCGCCCCGCACCGGAGGGCGGCGCCTGCCGACGCCCCGTATGTTAAGGCCGGCACCACCACCTCGTCGCCCGGCTCCAATGCGCATGAATAAGCAGCCGCTAAGGCAGCCGTACCGTTACACACGGCTACACCGTGCCGCGCCCCCACCCTATGGGAGAACCTTTCCTCGAACACCCTAGTGGCGTTGCCCTCCTTGAGCATGCCAGAGGAAAGGACGCCACGGACCCGTCCAAGACACTCATCTCCGAAGTACGGCTTGGCCAGCCTCACCGTGGCCTCTGAGGCGGGTGATCCGCCGAGTAGAGCCAGCTCACCTCGCGGCATGGCCTACGCCTCTGTACGTGAAGCCTTCTAAGCGGCACTCTTCGGGGTCGAAAACGTCTCTGCCGTCAACTATGACCGGCTTTTTCATCTTGTCCCTGAGCCACTCCAGATCTATCTCATGGTACACGCCGTGGCGGGTCGTCACAACCAGACAGTCTCTGGCCTCCACCGCCTCGTCGAGGCTTTGGATCATCGGGACTCCTTCCCAGCGCTTGATGTATGGGTCGTGGACCGCCACATCCGCCGCCTCGTGCCTCAGCAGTTCGTAGAGGGTGAGCGTGGGGCTGTTTCGGGCGTCCTCGGTGTCCCCCTTGAAGCCCAAGCCCAGGAGGATGATCTTCGCCTCGCCTAGGCTCAACCCCTGCTCGCCTAGGGCATCGACGATCAGTCTCTTCATCTGCCCCGGCATGGCGTCGTTGACTGTCCGGGCCGCCGGGATGAGCGTCGGCGTGAATCTCTTGTCCTGGTAGCCGTGGAGAAGCAGCCAGGGGTCCTTGGGTAGGCAGTGGCCTCCCACCCCGGCGCCGGGATAGTGTACGTTTCGGTAGGGGTTGAGTCGGGGCTCGCCCTCGACGTGGGGGAGATCGTTCACCAGCTCCCTCACCCGGTGGAAGTCTACCCCCATGGCGCCGCATATCAGGGCCGCCTCGTTGGCGAAGGCTATGTTCACGTCCCTGTACGCGTTCTCGACGAGCTTAGCCGCCTCGGCGGTGGCCATGTCCGTGCCGTGGACGGCGGCCGAGCATATGTTCCTGTAGAACTCGACGCCCCTCGACGCGCACACAGGCGTGTAGCCTCCCACGACTCTGGGCAGGTGTCTGATGTTGTATACGAGTCTGCCCGGGGTCACCCGCTCGTAGCTGTATACGAGGTTGAAGCCGTCCCCAGCCTTCATGCCGCTCGCATCCTCAAGCGCGGGTTTCACCACCTTCTCCGTGATCCCCGGCGGCACCGTGGACTCGAGGGAGACCAAGGCTCCACGCCTCACCCTGCAGCCGACTTCAGTGGATACCTGTCTTAGGTTCCCGAGCATGGGCTTCTTCTCCTCGTCTATGGGAACCTGAACGGTGACGACGACGCAATCCGCGTCTCCGCAGGCGTCTAGGCTGTCGGTCACGTGGAGGCTTCCACCGGACACGGCTCTGGATAGTAGCTCACCCAGCTCGGGCTCCAGCTCGTAAGGCGACACGCCTTTGTTGAGGAGCTCGATCTTCCAGCCCGACCTCTCAGACCTGCGCTGAACGCCAACGACATCGAACCCGGGGGTGTCGGCGAAGACGGCCGCCAGCGGCACCCCCACGTAGCCCATTCCCACGACCGCCACCTTCAAAGCAATCCCTCATCCAAGTTCAGAGAGTTGAACCACTCGGCCGCATGCGGAGCTGCGGAGCGCCGCCTCGCAAACCCTAAGCGCGTTGACCCCGTCCACGCCCGTCACCGTGGGCTTCCTGTCGTCGAGCACGGCGTCCACGAAGTCCCTGAGCTCAAGCTCCAGCGGCTCCCTGTAACCGTTATCGACACTCGTAAACTTTTCGAGCTTCTCAACGGAGACACGCTGGGACAGGTATTCGACTCTGATGACGCCCTCCGAACCTGTCACCGTGAGGCGCCTCACCTTCCTGGGCGTAAGCCAGTTGGCCTCCACGAACCCGGACGCCACGTCATCATAGATCAGGCTGAGGTAAGCATAGTCCTCGAAGCTGTGGCTCAGGCTCCCGCAGCGGGAGAAAACCGAGACTGGCTGGGCTCCCAGTATCCGGGTAACGACGTCCACGTCGTGCATCGCTAAGTCCTTGACCACGCCGACGTCGCCTAGCCTGTCGGGGCGTCTGCTTAGCCTCGACGCGTGGACGGTGAGAACCTGACCGACGCAGCCTTCATTCACCAGCCTCAGCGTCTCAGAGACCGCCGGGTTGAACCGCTCCACCAGACCCACCGCCAGCACGAGCCCCATCCTCCCAGAGAGCGTTACGAGACCCTCGGCTTCGGAGAGCCTCGTCGCCATGGGCTTCTCGACGAGCACGTGTTTCCCTGCCCGTAGCGCTTCGCGTGCCAGCCGGGCGTGGGTCACCGTCGGAGAGCAGATGGAAACGGCGTCAACCTCCTCGTCCCTGAAGACGTCTTCGGGTTCAGCGCAGCACTGGGCGTCGAACCTCTTCTTGGCGAGCCTCCGCCTATCGGGGTCCGTGTCGGCGATCTTCACCAGTCTAGCTTTGTCTAATCCGGCGTAGACCCTAGCGTGGTTAATTCCCCAGACGCCGCAGCCTACAACCGCTACGCCGAGCTGACGCATACCCCCCTGTCTGCGTACCTTAAACCCATACTAAATATTTACTGTTAAAACACAATAAAATTAAGTGTATTTACTGAGGATCTTCCTGAGTTCCTCGCTCACGGGTATCTCGGCCCTCCTGAACCCCTCGGGGTCCTTGAACATGGGCCGCGTCGCGTCTATCCCCACCTTGCATCCTAGCTCCTTCTCCTGGTCGGCCGCCGGGTCCAGGCTGGACACCCTGACGTTGGGCACCATGAGCAGGTCCTCGTCGCCCTTGAACCGGGTCGCTATGGCCCACTCCACCTGCTGCATGTCGAAGGGGTCGATGTCGCTGTCCACGACCACGGCGTGCTTGAGGCTCGGGTGCGCCGCGAATATCGCCATCAAGACGTTCTTGGGGTCGCCTTCCCTGAACTTCTCGAAGCTGACCACGCAGTGGAGCCAGCCCATGCCGCCCGCCGTCAGGTTCACGCCCCGGACGTTGGGGACGACGCCGCGGACGTACTCCCATATCCTTGGCTCCTGGGGCATCCCCATCATGAGCCTGTGCTCGGAGCCCGCGGGGAGCAGCCCCTGGTATATATAGTCCTCGCGGTGCATAGCCCCCACCACCTCTATGATGGGCTGCTTCCTCTGGACGTCGAAGGTGCCCGACAGGTCCACGAAGGGCCCCTCAGTCGCCTTCTCGTCCAGCCTCATCTTTCCTTCTAGCACCAGCTCGGCGTCCGCCGGCGCCAAGGCGTCCACATGCTCGCACCTCGTGAGCTTCAGCCCGCCTCCGTGGAAGTTGTTCACCACGTCGAACTCGCTTGCACCGAAAGGCGCCGTCAGGCTGCCGGCGATCATGGTCGCGGGGTGGAGCCCTATGCTGACGCTCACGTCCAGGCTGCTCAGCCCGGCGTCCCTAGCCAGCTGAGTGAACCTGTAGAGGTGACGCGGCACTATGCGTATAGCTAGCCTCTTCTCGTCCAGCACCAGGAGCCTGTGGAAGCTCACGTTCTCGTATTCGCCACCCGGAACTCGGGTGTAGACTATGCCGGCAGTGATGTAGGGCCCCGGGTCCCCCTCGAAATGAGTCAGGACCGGGATGCCTTTGAGGCTGCCCTCCTCCACTACCTCCTTGACTGGGCCGTCCCCGATCCTGCACTTCACCGGGTTCTTGGTCGCGTCGATCATGCTCTCGTAGAGGTTCCCGGAGGTGAGGCCCAGCCCCTTCAGTATCCGGTGTCGCGCCCCGCATACGCCCCCCACGACCCTGGTGTCTGTCTCCTTGGGGTTCTCGAAGAGCAGAACCCTGCCGCCGTCGAACCTGTGCAGCGCCGCCGGTATCTCGTACCTGACGCTGAGGGGCTCCTTGATCCGGATAACCTCGTCGTCTATCTCCTCTAGGAAAGACCTTAGGTCACTCAACTCTTTCACCAGCCAACTCGTCCATCAACTCTAGCAATGGTCTCCCCACCTGGAAGCCGGCGGGGAGGTTACTGGAAACAAGCACGAGTTTCCCGTAACGTGAAGCAAGCCTCTCCCCCACCATCCGCGACAGCACCTCGTCCCTGTCCCCGAGGAGCTGGCTGCTGGCCCTGTTGGGAAGCGTGGCGGTCATGGAGCCGAGGCGGGGCTTGTCGCCCGCCCAGATAAGCGCTATGACGGCGTTTTCTAGCTCGGCCACCGCGCCGTGCACCTCGACGCCTTCCTGGCCTATGGAGCCGGTGGAAAACTGGAGGCTCATTACACTCTCAGACGCGCATCGACTGTTAAGCCTATCCCCGAAGACGGTACGCCATTTGTCGGGTATTCTCAATTTAAATAAGAGCCCATCGTATCCTAAATAGCGGAGTCCGAGAAAAATTGACAGAGAACACACCGGAAAGCCCCTCCAAAGCATTGCCCAGCCTATCCAACATACCCATCAGGTTTTCACGGACGACGGCGATGGAGCTGGCCGTGCTGACGCTCGTCTTGGTGATCGCAGCGCTCATCAGGGTCATGCCCCTACAGTACGGGTCCTACTTCACAGCCTACGACCCGTTGTTCCAGTACAGGGCCACCGAGTACGTCGTCGAGAACGGCTTCGGCGCGTGGCGGACGTGGCACGACACCCTCAGCTGGTACCCCATGGGCAGGAACGTGGCCAACAGCGCCTACCCGGGCGTGCCCTTCAGCGCGGCGTTCCTGTACATGGTCATCAAGCCCTTCATACCTTCGGCGACGGTCTACCGAGTCTGCCTCTACTTCCCCCTGTTCATGGCGTCCATGACATGCATCTCAAGCTACTATCTAGGAAAGGAGCTGAAGGGCAAGGCGGCGGGGCTCTTCGCCGCCATATTCATGGCCGTGAACCCGGCGTTCGTCGGACGGTCCACGCTGGGCTTCTTCGACACGGAGACCATCGGCATATTCTCGATGGTCACCATCGGCCTCTTCTTCCTGAGGTCCATAGACGAGGATAACAAGCTGGGGCACCGGGTAGCCTACGGGGTGCTTTCCGGGCTTACCCTCGGCTACATCTTCGCTTCCTGGGGCGCCGCCCGGTACATGAACGGCCTCCTCATACTCTACATGCTATTGCTGCTATACACCGAGAGGTTCGAGACCAGGCACCTCATAACCTACTGCCTCACCATCGGTTTCGGTTTCCTCATAGTACTCATGGTTCCGAGGCTCGGAGTAAACTCGCTTCTCACCATAGACAACCTGGCCGCCTTCGGCCTAGTTCCCGTCATGATAGGGTACGAGCTCGTCAAGGACAGGGTGGACGTCAAGCTCCTCGCGAACCTCGCAGGGGCCGCCATCATAGTCGGCGTACTAGCCATCTACATCCTCCCAGCCATAGGGGTAAGTATACCCATGGGTTACAAGTTCCTCAGGGTGCTCAACCCCTTCACATCCATCGAGAACGCCCTCTACAACTCGGTCGCGGAGAACAAGGTGGTGGCTTGGGCCAGCCTCTTCACCAGCTTCGGCGCCGTGCTCGTCCTCGCCGTCGCCGGCGTTTTCTTCTCCGTGAAGAACCAGAACGAGAAGAACATCTACGGCGTCCTGTTCTTCCTGACGTCCCTCTACTTCGCCGGGGTGATGGTGCGTCTGAGCCAGATACTCGCGGCCCCAGCCTGCATCATGGGCGCGTACGGCCTGGTCGAGGTTTCTAGGCCGTTCTTCGCCACGACCGTCGAATCCGGGGGCGGCAGCAGGAGGAGAAAGAGGCGCAGAGACGTCTTCGGGGTCAACAAGTACCTCGGCGTGTTGTTCATACTCTTCATCGTCGTCGGGTTCATGCCCGGGATATGGAGGGCCGTGGGCGCGGCTGACGCCCCCACGAGCCTCGCGGACAGCGGGATACCCTACAGGATCGGCGGTGAGTACTCCAAGGACTGGCCCGAGGCGCTGGAGTGGATGAAGGAGAACGTGGGCGACGACGAGATAGTTTGCAGCTGGTGGGACTACGGGTACTGGATCGAGGCCATGGCCGGCAAGACCACCATGGCCGACGGCGCCACCCAGACCGAGAGGCAGCTCGAGGCGATAGGAAAGATAATGATGCTGCCCCAGAACGAGTCCATCAAGATGCTCGAGAGGTACGGTGCCGACTACATAGTGGTCTTCTACGCCTTCAACCCGAACAACTTCTACGAGACTCTCAGGGTCGGCGACGACGTCAAATGGACGTGGATGGTCCAGATCGGAAGACTCGAACTAAGCGAGTACCTCAACACCACCACGGGAGAGTACAAGGACGCGTACTTCGAGTCAACCCTCGCGCACCTGATGTACAGGATAGCCGACGGCCGGTACTTCGAGAGGGCCCACGCCTCGCCAAACGGGTACGTCATGATCTACAAGATCCACTACCCAGACGAAGATACCTGAGCCCAATCAACACGCTGAACAACATGTTCGTAGACCAGAAAGGTTAAGAACGGTCCGAGTATTGCATATTTTGATTCGTTGGGTGCAACGGTGTGGACGCCGCCAGTGATCAGGTTGAGCCGTTTATATGAGCAGGGTGAAGAAGACAGAGTATAGGCCCGCCCCGGTCCGCGAGACCCTCATACAGATGAAGGACATCTCCGAACTCATGATCGACCTCGCGTACTCGGCGGCCCTGTTCCACAACGTGGAGCTGGCGGAGGAGGTCATGGAGCTGGAGTGCAAGATCGACGACCTCGTCTACCTGCTGAACATGAACCTCATGCTCGCGGCCCGGGACAGGTACGACGCAGAGACCCTGGCGGGCGTAGCCAAGGTGGGCAGCCTCACCAACGCCATCAGCGACGCAGCCGCGGACATAGCGAGCCTCGTCATCCGCGGCATAGAGGTCCACCCCGTGGTGCGCGAGGTTTTCCAGAGGGCCGAGGAACACCTGGCGAGAGTGGTCATCTCGGAGGACTCCATCCTCGCAGGCAAGACGGTGGACGACCTGGACCTCGCCGCCGAGGTGGGCGTGGACATAATCGCCATCAGGCGGGGCGTGCACTGGCACATAAACCCCGACAAGGAGATACTCTTGCCGGAGGACGTGCTCGTAGCCAGGGGCACAGACGAGGGCCTGAAGATACTCGTAAAGGCCGCGCGGGGGGAGGTGGACACCCTTGAGTGAAGCCGACATGCGGCACTGGGAGCGGGTCACCGGCGACCTCGTCAAGCTGAAGAACACCAGCGAGATGATGATGGACCTCGCCTACTCCGCGGTGCTGCTCAACAACAGGTACCTCGCCGAAGAGGTCCAGTCCCTCGAGGAGGAGATGGACAGTCTTCACATCGAGTTCCAGTGTAGAGTACTGTCCAGGACAGACGAGGAGGTGAACCCGCGTGACCTCCTCGGCATCATCCGGATAGGCAACGTGACTGAACGCATCGCTGACGCCGCGTCCGAGATCGCGGAGGTGGTGCTCAGGGGCATAGAGCCTCACCCCATACTCCAGATGGTCATCCAAGACGCCGAGGAGACGGTTGAGAGGGTGACGGTGTCGGAGGGCTCGCCCGTGGCGGGTAAGTCGTTGAAGCAGGCGAGGATAGCAGACGAGACAGGTATGTGGATACTCTACATCAGGCGCGGGGAGAGGTGGATGAAGCCCAGACCAAACACAGTGCTCCTCCCCGGCGACGACGTAATAGCCTCAGGCTACAGCGAAGGAGAGGAAGACCTGAAGCAGCTGCTCTCGGGTAAAACAGAATAAAGGTTACTCGGTTTCTTCCGGTTCGGGGGCCTCGGCTGGCGCCGGCTTCTTCTGGGCCTTATTCCTTGCTTTGGGGGCCTCGACCACGGTGAAGTTGAGGAACGCGATCTCCGCGTTCACTGTGTTGCCGCGAACGACCTTGCGTTTCTTCTCCCCCTTGTCCTTGGGTTTGTAGCCCACGCCTCCGCTGAGGATTATCCTCGCCTTGGCGCTTCCGTGGACGTCGGGGCGCATGGGGATGCCGTCCTTGTCCGTGCCCCCGGTGAGCTTGATCCTGTATCCCTTCATGTCCGCCACGGCTCCCTCGACCACCTGTCCTATCCTGGTGCCGTAGAGTGCACGTAGCTGCTGGTCGTCGATCTCGACCCTCTGGCTCGTCCCGTCGGCGGGGTTTGAAACGATGAGTACCGGCATATCATATTCTCCTATACTGCCCAGAGCACGTCCGTCCTCCGCTTCAAATCTACGAGTTCTTTTAAGGCTTCCGCCTGTTTCTCGGTGAGCCTGCCCGCGAACTTGGTGCGGAGCTGCTTGGCGTGCCG
>CAZEMD010000049.1:0-10051 GCA_964513225.1 uncultured Candidatus Bathyarchaeia archaeon
GCCGTCAACGAGTCCACCGGGCTGCATTCTCCTCGAACACCCAACGTCCCTCACGGGTGTTCTAAACCCTAGTATTAATACTGGTCTCGGCCTAGTGGATACGAGCGGCATGTATAGACGCTCTATCTTCATCGCCGCCGCGTTCCTGGCGCTGGTGACCGCAGCCGGGGCCATCGTCTACACCCTCGAGCACCCGGGCGGCCACGAGGTGACGGCGAAGCTGAACGTCCCGGTCCTCGACGACAGCGCGGCCACCCCGGAGTCCCTCGAAGCCACCGTGGACGCCAGCAACCTGTTCGCGTTCGACCTCTACGAGAGGTACAGCGCCGGCGACGACAATCTGTTCTACTCGCCGTACAGCGTATCCACGGCTCTCTCCATGACCTACGAGGGTGCGCGGGGCGGGACCGCGGAGGAGATGCAAAAGGTGTTCCACTGGAGCATGGACCCCGACGCGAGGAGGCCCGGCGCCGCCAGGGTGTTCAACATACTCAACGGAGGGGACAGGCCCTACGCTCTCCACACCGCCAACGCCCTCTGGATGCAGGAAGGCTACCCGTTCAAGGAGGACTACGTCGCCGTCGTCGAGGACTACTACGGCGGCGAGGCCAACCCCATCGACTTCGGGGACGCGGCGAAGGCGGCCGACACCATCAACGGCTGGGTGGAGGACCGGACCCGGGACAAGATCAAGGACCTGCTGTCCCCCGGGATGCTGGCGGAAGCACGGCTGGTGCTGACCAACGCCATATACTTCAAGGGAGACTGGGCCACCATGTTCGACCCTGAGCATACACGGCCAGCCGAGTTCCACGTGGCCCCCGGGGAGACCGTCACCGTGGACATGATGAACATGATGGACGCGCGCTTCGGGTACCTCGACACCGGGGACGCCCAGATGCTGGAGCTACCCTACAAGGGCGAAGACCTCTCCATGGTCGTCATCCTCCCCAGGACCGGCGAGATACACGGGTTCGAGGAAGACTTCACCCTCCAGGACTATATGGGGTGGCTCACCATGCTTGAGCCCACGCGGCTTGAGG
Organism: uncultured Candidatus Bathyarchaeia archaeon; assembly: GCA_964513225.1. Classification (GTDB taxonomy): domain Archaea; phylum Thermoproteota; class Bathyarchaeia; order TCS64; family TCS64; genus RBG-16-57-9. The sequence continues at coordinate 1,044 of CAZEMD010000049.1, forward strand.
TCCGCCTGCCCCGGTTCAAGTTCGAGACCAGGTACGACATGGGCCGCGACCTGGCGGAGATGGGGATGCCCACGGCGTTCACCGGCTCGGCCGACTTCAGCGGCATGTCGGACGGGAGCCTGTTCATAGGGCACGTGGTCCACCAGGCCTACGTGGACGTCAACGAGGAGGAAACCGAGGCGGCGGCGGCCACCGGCGTGGTGATGGTGGAGTCGGCGCCGATGCTGGAGATGTTCAACGCCGACCACCCCTTCGTGTTCGCCATACGGGACAGGGGCACGGGGCTCATACTGTTCATGGGGCGGGTGATGGACCCGTCCTAGAGCTCCCTGGGGCCAGGCAATCCTCTCCGCTTCCTCAGCTTCTCGAACTCGCCGGCCAGATACTCTACGGGCTCAAGGTAGTCGGGGTAATCGTTTCGATCCCTGAACTCCCTGGCTATGGGCCCCATCTTCTCCCAGTAACGCGTGACGCCGGACGGGTTCAACTCGTAGACCGTTTCGACGGACGCCGCGCTGCTGCGGACAAGGGAAGCCAAGCCTACGTAGTAGTCTCTGGCCAGCCGCCTGGTGACGTTGGCCTCCGGGTTGCTCTGAGGGCTGTACTTGCTCCAGTAGTCGTCGTAGTCCGTCCACTGCCACCTCCACAGTATATCCGAGACCGCGCGGCTGAACCTCTCGTCGGTGACGAACCTGACCAGTTCGAGGTGGTGCCTCGCCTCGGCGGCGTCCAGCTCCTCTCTCCTGAGCCTCATGAACCGCGTGAACATCATGTACCCGAAGGCGACTGCAACCGCCGTTGACGCGCCTAAAGTCAATGCTATTAAGATCTGCGTATCCATTGGGGGTCGTTCATAGACTGGTTAGGTGCGGAGATAAAACTATGGAGGCTACCCAGACTCCTCTACCATCTTGTCTATGCGTCTGATGGCCTCGTCCAGGTTGTCCCTCGCCATGACGAGGAGCTCACGGATGATCTTGGACTTGTTCTTGAAGGTCTCTATGTCAATCAGACACGCCTTCAAAAAGTTGTCCATGTCCTTCAAGTCCTCGAGGATTATCTCCTCGTGAGGCTTCTTATCGTTCTTGTCGAACATCAGACCACACACAATGAACTACGCTGGCGTGTCATGATAAGATTATGGATCACAGCGTTTTAGTATGAAAACTAGAAATAAGCAACGACCCGTATAAGATGTTGGTGAACCGTTTCGGCTGAAAAGAGTCTCAACGCGTTCAGGGTCCTCCTGCTCAGCGTCTTCATGGCGATGGTGGGGCTAGGCATCATCTCGCCCATACTGCCCAACTACGCCAGCGACCTAGGCGCCACCGGCGTCTACATAGGGCTCATCTACAGCAGCTTCTCGCTCTCCCGAGCCATACTGCAGACGCCTGTGGGCAGGCTTGCCGACACTTTCAGCAAGAAGAAGATAATCGTGGCCGGCCTAATCATGTACGCCCTAGTAAGCGTGGTCTACACGTACGTCACGTCCCCCGAGACCCTCATACTGGTGCGGGTGCTCCACGGCGTCGGCTCCAGCATGATGATGCCCGTGGCCATGGCGTACGCCATGAACCTGACCCCCGAGGGCCAGGAGGGAAAATACATGGGGTACCTGAACACCGCCCTCTTCACGGGGTTCGGGGCAGGCCCCTTCATAGGCGGATACATATACGAGAACTACAGCACCGTGATGGTGTTCAACACCATGACGGTGATGATCGCCATCAGCCTCGTCCTCACCATACTCTTCGTCCCAGACGAGCAGACCATGGGCATCCAATCCAGGCAGTCCCCCGCCCCCCTCGGGGAGATCCTGGCGAACAAGACCCTCAGCAGCGTGCTGGTCTACCGAGGGGTCAACGCCCTGGGGAGGGGCACCATCATGAGCTTCCTTCCCCTATTCGCCGTCCAGATCCTCGGGCTTTCAAGCACGTACATCGGAGTCATCCTCTCCGCAGGCATATTCCTGAACGCCTTCCTGCAGACCCCCATGGGGATACTGGCCGACAGGCTTAACAGGAAAACGCTGCTCATCACCGGCGGCCTGATAGCCTCCATGGGCTACTTCTACATGGTTCAGACGGGGACGCTCGCCGAGATATTCGCCGCCCGGATAACCGTTTCCATAGGCGGCGCTTTGTCGTTGCCCGCGGTGACTGCCATAATCGCCGAGGAGGGCAGGAGGCTGGGCTCAGGCTCCACCGTCGGCGTGTTCAACACCGCCATGAGCGTCGGCCAGATCGTCGGACCCGTCTTCTCCGGGTTCCTCCTGGACACGTACGGCATGGGCTCCGTGTTCTACTTCACCGGCTTCGTGAGCGTCGTCAGCGTGGCTTCTTTCTGGGTCATGTCACGGAAATGAACAATGAACAAAACCTTCGACTCCTGACATAGACGGGTCTACGCCGCTTATGGAGCATAGATACACAACACTAAGGTACGTCTTTTTTTAAATACGAGACCGGAGAAGGTGTAACCATGTCAGACACACAGAAGATAGCGGTCTCGCTGGTGATTGGCTTAATACTCGGGTCAGCCCTAGGTGTGGGAGGCACCTACTACCTGCTGAGAGGCCAGTTGGAGCAGCAAGCCCAGGAACACGAGGCCCAGCTAGACGAGCTGCAGGACCAGCTGGTGATGGCGTTGAGCGGCAAGGAGGCCATAATATACAGCCTCGAGAAAGACGTCTCGAGACTGGAAAGGCAGGTCGCAGGGCTGGAACGAAACGTCAGCATCCTCGAAGCAGGCCAAGAGACGGAGCTCCAGGGGATCATAGACGACCTCGAGGAACAGCTGTCGTCCCTGCAGTCCCAGGCGTCGTCGCAGAACGCCACCGTCGCCGCGCTGGAGACGCAGATCACGGACATAATAGAGTACAACCTGACGCACCACTACAAGTGGCGTTTCGATGGATTCGACAGGTCCATGAACCTGTCTATCCCGTATGGGCTGTACTGGGAGTACCACAACAGGCCCAGGCCGGAGGAGTGGGAGGACTGGCCATCCATGTGCAAGGACCCCGACGACGACCCCTACATCGGTCAGATAGCCGAGGAGATGCTGTCCACGGCGTCGAGCGAAGAATACACGGACGCCGAGACCGTGAACTACGTGGTCACGTTCATCCACAAGATGCTCAACACCGAGCCGGACATCACGGCGCCGTGGGACGGAAGCCCCAAGTACCCCGTGGAGACCCTGTTGGACCTGGGCGGCGACTCCGAGGACACGTCCATACTGACGGCGGCCATACTGCACGAGATGGGGTACGACGTGGCGCTGATATTCTTCGAGGACCTGAAACACGTCATCGTGGGCGTAGGCCCCGGCCAGGGCATATTCGGGACCTACTACGAGTCACACGGGACCAGATACTTCTTCCTCGAGACCACGGGGGACGGCTGGAAGGTCGGCGAGAAACCATCGACGCTCGACCCGGAGCAGGTCTACGAGTACCCCCTGAAGTACTATTAGGCATCCGGGGGCGCCCCGCACGGCGGATGAACCAGGTAAGCGTGCCGGAGACTACCTCAGGATATCCATGGCTAGGCGGACGCACGCCCTCCGCGTTAGCTCGGGGGTCTTGAGGCTCACCCGCTCGTTGGGCGCGTGGACCCTCATGGACTCCCGCGGCGTCTCGGGGTCGTACAGCCCATAGCCGTAGCACTCCACCCCCAGGGGGCGCAGGAACCTGAAGTCCGTCTTCCCGGGCATGGTCTCGGGGACCAGCGCGGCGCCCGGCATCTCCGCCCTGACGGCCCTGGTCATCGCCTCCACGAAGCCCGACTCTGTGGGGCTGGAGCCGCCGCCCGCCTCCCCGTGGGTGAAGACCACCTCCCCCGGCTCCCGGGGCCAGCCCCCCGCCTCGGAGACAGCGTAGTCCACCTGGAGCGTCTCGGGGTGGTTCTCCAGCATCCACCCGGTGCCGTGGGCTCCCTCGTCCTCCTCGTCGCAGACCAGGAGAAGCGTCAGGCCGCCCCTGGGGGTGAACCCCGATGCGCTGAGGTCGGCGAAGGCCTGGACGTGGGCGGCCACCATGAAGAGCATGTCGTGGGAGCCGCGGCCCCACACGTAGCCGTCCCTCACGACGGCCCTGAAGGGGTCCACCATCCACTCTTCCGGCTTGTCCACGGGGGCGACGTCAACGTGGCCGGGGCCGAACAATAGACGCGGGCCGCCGCCTGTCCCCGGTATCTCGGCCACCAGGTTGCCCCTGCCCGGCGCCGGCTCGTACACCACGCTTTCTGTTCCACGCCTCTGCAGGTACCTTCTGACAGTGTCGATGGACCTCATCTCGCCGCCGGGCGGGTTGACGCACCTGTTCCTGATGAGCTCGGAGAGTAACTCCATCATGACCATACTGGTGCCCGCGTCACCCTTATATCGTGTGCATGGGCCGCCCACCATCCACATCATATATACGGCGCCAAGCGTAAACATCGGCGAGAAACCGACATGGTACAGTGCGACAGGTGCGGCAAGGAAGTGTACATGCCCTTCAGGTGCAAGTACTGCGGCGGATACTTCTGCTCGGAGCACAGGCTCCCGGAGATGCATGACTGCCCAGGCGCCTACGACTACAGCCGGAGCACCACGGGCCAGACGGGGTTCAGGCCCACAGGGTACAGCTACACGCCGCGGCCCAGACAAGCCGTGCTTTGGTTCAGCCATAGGGAGCTTCGGGAGCTCGCCGTAGGGCTGCTGGTGATACTGGCGATACCCCTGGTCAGCTACTGGGGGAGGGTGCTGGAGAGCCCGGTGCTGTTCGGCGCCTACTTCCTCATATTCGGGCTGGCCTTCATATTCCACGAGGTGGCGCACAAGTTCACGGCGCAGAGGCTGGGGTACTGGGCCGAGTTCAGGCTCAACCAGCAGGGCCTCATGCTGACGTTGTTCAGCCTTATCTCGCCGCTGAAGATCATAGCCCCCGGCGCCGTCATGATAGGCGGCATCATGAACCTGGACGACTACGGCAAGGTGAGCGTCGCCGGCCCCGCCACCAACATCGGCATGGGGCTGTTCTACTTCGCCGTCTTCCTCGTCACGGGCAGCCCCCTGGTGGCCGCGCTTGCCCGGATTGGCATGAACATCAACGCCAGCCTCGCACTTTTCAACCTCCTCCCCTTCGGCGTCTTCGACGGCGCCAAGGTGCTGAGGTGGAACAAGGCGGCGTGGGGCGCCGCCGTGGTGGCCGCGGGCATCCTGTTCTTCATCTCGTACTAGCGACCCCCTCCCTCTGGGCTGCCTGGCCCGTGGCGAGATTCTTATCTATCCAGGGAGTATTCAAGTACGCTATGATAGTCGTTCCCGGACCAGCTTCCAAGGAGCTCGGGGAGGCGGTGGCGGCCGAGCTGGGGCTCGCAGCCGAGCCCGTAGAGCACAGGCTCTTCCCCGACGGCGAGAGCTACCTGCGGCTGCCCCCGGCCGTCAAGGGCGAGGACGTGGTTCTCGTCCAGACCACGGCCCCTGACCCGGACAGGAAACTTATGCAGCTACTCATAATGGCGAGGACGGCAAGTGACCTCGGGGCGGCGAGCGTCACCGCGTGCGTCCCCTACCTGGCCTACATGAGGCAGGATAAACGGTTCCTCGAAGGGGAGGCCCTAAGCCTCGACGTGGTCCTGGGGCTCATGGAGGCCGCCGGCGTCGACGACCTAGTAGTAGTGGACGCCCACAACGCGTCCTCTCTCAGGAAGATGGAGGCGGATCACCGGGTGAAGGTGCACAACCTCTCGGCCATACCGCTCCTCGCCGAGTACGTCAAGGAGCGCGGGTACGGCGGCGCCTACAGCCTCTCGCCGGACGCGGGCGCCATACACCTCGCCGAGGCGGCGGGCAGGGTCCTCGGGGGCAGGCACGGCTACTTCGAGAAGAGCCGGGACCGCAAGACCGGGGAGATAATGATGAAGGTCAAGGACCTGGACGTGGACGGGGTGAACGCCGTGGTGTTCGACGACATCATCAGCAGCGGCGGCACCACCGCCCGGGCGGTGGAGGGCCTTAAGCGCCAGGGGGCCGCCAACGTGGCGGCGGCGTGCGTCCACGCGCTGTTCATGCCGGGCGCCGAGGAGAGGATCAACGCAGCGGGGGCGGACCTCATAGTCTCAGCGGACACCGTGAAGTCCAGCCACGCCAGGGTCACCGTGGCGGGGCTCATAGCGGGTCACCTGAAGAAGCTGTGAACCGATACCTATTATACGTAGGTTACTGGAACGTATAGCGGCGAGATGATAAGCAGCAGGATAAAGCTCAAGGTCCAGGCCGTGAAGGCGGTCAGGGACCCCGAGAACCGTGAGGCCTTCCAGATCGATTTCGTGGAGGTCCGGAGCAGGCCCCCCATGGTGATGATGAGCAACCCCGACGTGCCCGAGGAGATCAACCAGATGGTGGTGCAGGTAACCAAGAGCTTCAAGGGCATCATGCCGGGGAGCCAGAGCAACACCTACGAGCAGCGTAAGCTCACTCTCATACTCACCGGAGAGGAGCTTGAGAGCTTCAACATGAAGCCCTACCCCAACCAATTATACGAGCTGAGCATAACCGGGGGCCAGCTCAGCTTCAAAGAGCTGTAGCCGCTTAACCGTTAAATCCGGCGCCTCCGATTCTCCATCTGTGGTTCCATGGATGAGGTAATGGACATAGACTCCGAGAGCTTCGAGGAGCAGGTTCTGGGTTCGGAGAAGCCCGTGGTGGTGGAGTACTGGCACCATAAGTGTCCCTCATGCGAGGAGATGAAGCCCGTCTACGCGCGGATGCCGGGTGAGATGGGCGACAGGCTCAAGTTCACGAGGATGAACCTGCTGGAGAGCAGGGAGAACAGGGTCCACGCGATAGGGGAGGGCGTCAGGAGCACCCCCACTTTCATACTGTACTGCGGGGGCAGGCCCACCGGCGTCATCATTGGCGTCTGGGGGCTTGAGGACTTCAAGGAGGAGCTGGAGAAGCTCCTGAGGATGAAGGACGCGTGCCTCATGGGCACCCCGCTGGAGCCTGAGTAGGTTGGAGGAGCCCATCGACGTCGTCGTCATAGGCGGGGGCCCCGCGGGGCTCACCGCCGGGCTGTACGCGAGCAGGGCCAGGCTGTCCACCGTGGTGCTTGCCGGCCCGACGCCGGGGGGCCAGATATCCTACACTTACAGGGTGGAGAACTACCCGGGGCTACACGAGCCCACCACCGGACCCGAGATAGTGGAGCGGCTGGTGACCCACGCCACGGGGTTCGGAGCAGAGCTGGACCGGCGGGAGGCCACAGCCGTGGACTTTTCCGTGAGCCCCTACAGGGTCCACGTCAAGGACGACCGCATCGAGGCCAAGACTGTGATAGTCGCCACGGGCTCAAGGAACCGTAAGCTGGGCTTGGAGTCCGAGGCTAGGCTGCTGGGCAGGGGCGTCTTCGTGTGCGCCACCTGCGACGCCGCCCTCTACGAGGGGCTCAGGGTCGTGGTGGTGGGAGGCGGCGACTCCGCCCTACAGGAGGCGCTGGACCTGACCAGGTTCGCGTCGGAGGTCGTCATAGTGCACAGGCGGAGCCGGTTCTCCGCGTGCAGCTGCCTCAGCGCCCAGGTCGAGGAGAACCCCCGGATAAGGTTCATGATGGACACGGTGGTGGAGGAGATCGTCGGCGACAAGGTCGTGGAGGCCGTGCGGCTCAGGGACAACGCGACGGGGGAGGCGAAGATGCTGGAGACGGACGGCGTGCTCATAGCGGTGGGTTGGGAGCCCAACTCCAAGCTTTTCAGGGGCCAGCTGGAGCTGGACCCCGACGGCTACATCGAGGCCGACGGCGTGAAGACGTCCAAGCCGGGGGTTTTCGTCGCCGGGGACCTCAACGACACGCGTTACAGGCAGCTTGTGACGGCGTCGGCGAGCGGCTGCATGGCGGCGCTGGAGGCCGAGTGGTTCCTCACCCGCGGCGGCTGACCACCACCACTTTTATCGTGCCCGGCGTCATGTTCAAGGGAGCCCTATGAAGGTAGTCTTCCTGGGAACCAGCGGCAGCATGCCCACCACCCGCAGGGGCAGCAGCAGCGTAGCCGTGGGGGTGGGCCGCACCGTGTACATGTTCGACTGCGGTGAGGGGACCCAGCGCCAGATGGTCCGCGCCGGCGTCGGGTTCAGACGTAAAATGTCGATATTTCTCTCGCACCTCCACGGCGACCACGTGCTGGGGCTGCCGGGGCTGCTCCAGTCCATGAGCCTACTGGGGAGGGAGCGGAGGCTGGACGTCTACGGGCCTGCTGGCACCGTGGATTACGTCAGGGCGTTCAGCGAGACCCTCGGCGGCCCCTCTTTCCCGGTGATAATCCACGAGATCATGGAGCCGGGCACGGTGTACAGCGACGACAAGCTGGACGTGGTGGCCGTCAGGTCCAGCCACAGGATCGAGAGCTGGAGCTACGGCCTCTATGAGAAGCCCAGGCCGGGCAGGTTCCACCCGGACAAGGCCAGGGCATTGGGCGTACCCGAGGGCAGGCTCTGGCACAGGCTTCAGCACGGCGAACCGGTGACCGTGGACGGCAGAACGATCCAGCCCATAATGGTGGCGGACCCGCCGAGGCCCGGCAGGAGAGTCGTGTACAGCGGCGATACGAGGCCGTACCCGGGGATGATAGAGCTGGCGCGGGGCGCCGACCTGCTCATCCACGAGGCCACGTTCAGCCAGGATCTGCAGGAGAGGGCGGCGGAGGACGGCCACACCACGGCCCGGGAGGCCGCCGAGGTGGCCCGGGACGCCGGAGCCAAGAGGCTAGCCCTGGTCCACATTAGCTCCAGGTACTACGACCCTGAGGTGCTGCTGGAGGAGGCTAGAGAGGTCTTCGGGGACGTGGTCGTGGCCGAGGACCTCATGGAGATCGAGGTGCCTCTGCCTAGATGAGGGGGGCCAGCGTGTCGAGGCACCGCTGCACGTCGCTGTAGGACTCGACCACGACCCAGCCGCTGAACCCGCTGCCCCGCAGCAGGGCCATCACCCCTTCCCAGTCTATGCCGCCGTCGCCTATGGGGAG
>CAZEMD010000050.1:0-9976 GCA_964513225.1 uncultured Candidatus Bathyarchaeia archaeon
CTTTGGTTTGGGTAGTAGCTTCGAGGTGCTTGTTTGTCCCGTTCATCGGCCTCAACACCCAAAAATGAATCAGATATCAAGGGCCTCGAGAAGAAATGATGTGTTTGAGCAAGACTTGAACCCATTGAATCATGTTGAAGCGATCAAATTGAGTGACGACGTTATAATCGGGCCCCCGAAGCTCACGCGCTTCGAGAGGGCGAGAATAGTAGGAGCCAGAGCGCTGCAGGTGTCGTTGGGCGCACCGATACTCGTACAGCTTTCTAAAGGGGTCAGCGACGCCATAGACATAGCCTTACAGGAGCTCAATGAGCGTGTTCTACCGATGACGGTTCGGAGGACACTTCCTGAAGGCACATTCCAAGACATACCCTTGATAGACCTACTAGGCTCCCAGTAAGGGTATGGTTAACGGCATGTCTAGTGAAAAACGGTCTTGGAGAACGACGGCAATAGTCATGACGTTAGTCTCGATCATCATCGGCGTCATACAGAGGACGAGTTACATGTTTCTTGACCCAAAGTTTGAGGTATGCGTCTTCCACGTCCCAACCGCGATCTCTCTAATAATATACTCTAGCTTACCCAAGACCTAGGGTGTTTGGTATAATACACTAAAGCGTCTTTGTTGTCGTTACTGTTTCGGTGACTGCAACCCCTCTCTCCCTTAGGCTTCCAAGGAGTTCATCGCATAGTTTACCGTGTATTACGCGCACCGGCCACTGTATCCCCTTCTTGTCGATCGCCCCCCGCCCTAGCATCCTGGCCATCAAGGCTGCCGAATATCCTGTGGTCTTGGCCATCGAGGTTATCTGTTTCTCCTCGTCGTAGAAGTCAACCATGTCGTAGCTGATTATAGTCTCCTTACCGTTCTTGGTTCCCGAGACCCTGACCAGTAGCACAGTCAAGTCCCTGTCGCCTTCGCTTGTGTCGAACCTCACGAGTGGGTACACGATCTTGTGGAACAGCTCCCGGGGGACTATCTTGGTCCCATCGTAGTCCACAGGCTCTTCGCTGATGAGGCCCAGGTCGTTAAGGAACATGATCTTGTCGACGAACCCGGAGTACCTGATGGTCTTACCCCTGAAGTGCTGGACTCCCTTCTCAACACACAGCTTGAGCAATGACGACGGGTAGCCGTCTATGAAAGCCTCCATGGGCTCAAGCCCTTCCACGAAGATCGACTCAACCTCGGAGTACCTTTCCATCTCAAGCTGCTCCCCGTCGACGATCATAGGCACCTTCCCTGGGCGGACAGGCATCCTAGTCCCGCCGAACACTATCTTGTAGTCGAGTGGAGGCTCGGGTTCCTTGGGGAGCCCTCCGCAGGCGAACAGCACCTCGTCGGCTTGGTCCAGCATACGTATGGCTTGGCCTGAGAGGATGTCTATTAGCCCGGGGTCGACTCCGCACCCGGGCATCGCGGTTATCCCTGCCTTCTCCACCTCGTCGTAGATGACTCCTTCTTGCGGATACCCGCCGCCGGCCAGATCCGCTATGTCTACCTTTGCCTCCATAGCGGCCTTTAACGCGTTCAGGCTGAACCTTGAGGCGGTCCCATGGATGACCACGTCATAGCCCTTCATGATCTTAACTAGTCCGTCGTGATCTGTTACGCTGACAACGGCCGTGTCAAACTTGGGGCTATCAACGTAATTCTTAGCTTCCACCAGCTTCCTTGAGTCGATATCGCACCCGGTCACTTTGGTGACCTCTGGGTCGGCGCAGCAGTCTTTTGCTATCGTTGGACCCATGAGCCCCATCCCTAGAACGAGGATGTTCATGTGTTAAACAACCATTCAAACTGAGATGCTATGGATATATAGAGTGCTCGACGAGCCAGCTCCAGTCTATGGATATTTCACTCGATTACGAAGCGCTTATATGCGCTGCAGTCAACTCAAACAGAATCATCTGGTGATGAAACTTGATAGATTTCTCGTTCACAGAAGAACAGGAACTGTTCCGAGAGGCGATGAGAGAGTGGCTCTCGAAGAACATGAGCCTTGAGCAGGTCAGGGAGAACGACACTAACCATGAGTTGCCCAAGAGCTTGATAAAGGGCATGGGGGACATGGGTCTCCTGCTGCTCACCATACCCGAGGAGGATGGGGGCTCAGGTGCAGACTGGGTCACCGCGACAATAGCCGCTGAGGAGATGGGATACGCTGACATATCAGTGGCTTCGGCGGTCTTCTACCTCGTTCAGGCCAGCTGGGGCTACGTGGTCAACAGACTCGCCTCAGACGTGGTAAAGGAAGGCTATATAAAGAGGGCGACGCGAGGCGAGGGCTTCATAGGCATAGGCGTCACAGAGCCGGGTGGAGGCAGCGACGTCGCGGGGTACAAAACGGAGCTTAAGCCGGACGGCGACGGCTGGGTCGTTAACGGCGAGAAGAGCTACATCAGCGGCACCGCAGAGTCAGTCGAGATGGACGGAGGATACTTCGTCTCGGGATATAACGACAGATCCAGGGGGCACCGCGGCATGACGGCGGTCTTCGTACCAATCAACCAGGAGGGCGTGGAGATCACCAAGCGCTTCGATAACATGGGTCGGATGGCCATTAGCACAGGCGGCTTCAAGATGACAGACGTCAAAGTGTCCAAGGAGTACCAGCTCGGGGACACCAACCGTGGCTTCTACCTAACGATGGAGGGCTTCGACGCTGCTCGTCTCCTCGTGTCAGCAAGCTGCATTGGCGCAGCCCAGAGAAGCATCGAGATAGGTATGGACTACATAAAAGAGAGGCAGGCTTTCGGTCAGCCAATTGCCAAGTACCAGGGTATTCAGTTCGACTTGGCGGACATGGTTGCTCACGGCGAAGCGATAAAGCAGCTGATCTATAAGACGGCCTGGATGCTTGACCAGAAGTACAAGCACGACACCTTCACCGCTCTGGAGTTGTCCAAGTACATATCAATGTGCAAGTACCTTGCGCCTCACCACGCCCTAGACACCTTCAGGCGCGTAATGTACTGGTTCGGCGCCTACGGCTACACCAAGGAATGCCCACTGGAGATGGGTATGAGGGGCGTTATGAGCTACTGCATCGGCGCCGAGGGCTCGCAGAACATACAGAAGATAGTCATCGCCCGCGAGACCATGGGCAGAGACTGGACCCGCACCCGTTAAAATTTTCTTTTCCTCAATTTTTTAGATAAGTATAAAGCGCGGCTGCATGGTTTAATCTGCGGTACTAATGTCTGGAATAGCTCAGCTTCCACCCCAAGTCCAGGAGCGTCTGCAGAGGCTACAACAGCTGCAGAACACCATGCAGCAGCTCCTCCTCCAGAAACAGAGGATAGAGATGGAGATGGTCGAGTCAGACAAGGCGCTGGAGGCGCTGGAAGAAGTTCAAGGCGACTCGAAGGTCTACAAGAGCGTCGGCGCGGTCCTCGTAGAGAAGGACAGGGAAGCCGTAATGAAAGAACTCAAGGAAAGAAAGGAGTTCCTGGAGATGAGGGCCAAGGTCCTCAAGAAACAGGAGGACAAGACGCAGGAGAGGATGACGACGCTGCAGGAAACCCTACAGAAGGAGCTCGGGATAACCCCTTCGTAACACACAACCCTTAACCCTCTAAAACCAACGAATAACCTGTCATAGGCGGCTGTGTCAATTTTGCAGTCAGAAATAGACAAGTTCCGCGGCATAATCGAAGGCAAGGTCATCGTTCTATGCCATCACAACGCTGATCCAGACGCGCTGGGAGCCGCCCAAGGCGTGAAGGAACTCATACAAGCTTTAACCGGGTCAGAGCCTATAATCGTGATCCCAGACGACGCCAGCGCCCTATCAAGAAGCATTGCGTCATCGTTAGGGATTGAGCTATGCGAGACGGCGTTTCAGGAAGCCGATGCCTACGTGGTGGTAGACACGGGGAGCCTTAACCAGCTCGGTGGATGGGAGAAGCCGTTAAAGGAGACGGATGCCAGGATCGTTTTCATAGACCACCACTTACCGGACAGCGAGATATACGAGCTGTCAACGCTTTACTTGGTGGACCCCGAAGCCTCATCGGCGTCAGAGATGGTTTACACGCTGTATGCTTACTACGACGTGACTCCTTCAGAGGTCACATCGACAGCCCTACTCGCCGGCATCGCGTACGACACCAAGCACTTCTCCCTCGGTGGATCTGATACTTTCCAGATGATTTCGACTCTCCTCGAACAAGTGGGGGATGTTTCAAGGATCAAGGAGCTGTTGACTGTCCCAGCTAGGCAGTCTGAGAAGATAGCGAGGCTGAGAGCCGGGCAGCGTGCGGAGATAGAGGTGGTAGGGGACTGGATACTGGCTTTCAGCCGCCTCGGCTCTTTCCAGTCTTCCGGGGCGAGGGCCCTCTTATCCTTGGGGGCAGACGTTGCGGCCGTCGCCGGGGAGGATAAAGGCACGCTGAGGGCCAGCTTCAGGTCAAGGAATCGGTTTCACCGGCTTACTGGAATCCATCTGGGGGAGATTGTGGGTGAGCTTGCCTCAAGGCTCGGCGGCTCAGGGAGCGGACACCCGACAGCAGCCGGGTACAACGGCGAAGGCGACATCGAGGATTTCATGGGTCAAGTCAAGATGCTATTGAGAGAAGAGTTGGACAGGCTAGTCATCCATTAAAGTATTATAGGTTAAACTATTATATCACAGGCTGCGTTCAATACAGAAACCCGGTTTCGTGAGGGCCGCAGAGTTGGGACTGATCGAAGTAAAAGACCTGAAGTATACCTACCCCCACTCTGAGAAACCCGTTCTTACGGACGTCTCCCTCACGGTGCAGCCCGGCGAGTTCATTCTTCTGACGGGTCCCAGCGGCTGCGGTAAGACCACCTTCTGCAGGTGCCTGAACGGCCTGGTGCCCAAGTTCTACAACGGCGTCATGGAGGGATCGGTGAAGGTCGCCGGCTTGGACACGAAGGAAAACCCCATCATGAAGCTGGCGCAGCACGTCGGCCTCATCTTCCAGAACCCAGATAACCAGATATTCGCCCTGACCGTAGAGAAAGACATCGCCTTCGGCTTGGAGAACCTAGGAGTACGTAAAGAAGAGATATACAGGGAGATCGAGTGGGCGGTCGAGACCACCGGCCTGCAACTGTTGCGTCAACGTGCTACCCATGAGCTGTCTGGCGGCCAGAAACAGAGGCTTACCATAGCCTCCGTGCTCGCCATGCGCCCAGACATCATCGTCATGGACGAGCCCACGTCCTTCCTTGACCCCGTAGGCGCGGAGCACATCTTCTCGGTGCTGGACCACCTGAACAAGGAGCTTGGCATCACCATCATACTCATCGAGCACAGGATGGATCTCGCCGCGAAATACGTGGACAGGATGATCGTGTTAGACGAAGGCAGGGTCGTACAGGATGGAGAGCCGACCACGGTATTCGCCCATGACCAGACTCGCTTGCTTGGTGTTGGCATCCCCCGCGTGTTCGAGCTCGCGAGAAGACTCAACTCAAGAGGAGTACATTTCAGCAGGCTACCGGTCTCTGCTCAGCAGTTCTACGATGAGATCAAACCAAGGCTTCCCGAGCATAAACCCCCTGAAACCGAAGGTACAGACATATTATCTGGGTTCGCCGGCGAGTATCATCACCAGCCTGCGGTTCAGGTAAGGGACGTATGTTTCACCTACCCCGGTGGTGTAGAGGCTCTCAGGGACGTCTCGCTGACAATCCATCAAGGGGACTACGTGGCTATAATGGGTGAGAACGGCGCCGGGAAGACGACCCTCGTGAAACACTTTAACGGCCTACTAAAGCCTTCCAGCGGCGAGGTGATGGTCAACTCTGTGGACGTTTCAACGCTTAGCGTAGCCCAGTTAGCGAGGAACATAGGGCTAGTGTTCCAGAACCCGGACGACCAGCTTTTCGAGGAGACCGTTGAAAAAGAGATAAGCTTCGCCCTCAGAAACTTCGGCTTCGACGAGTCGGTGATAGAGAAGCGGGTGACTTGGGCGTTGAACCTCCTAGACCTCACAGAATATAGGCAAAAGAGCCCGTTTACCCTGAGCGGCGGCGAGCGCAAGAGGGTGGCCCTCGCTTCCGTGCTTGCCTGGGACCCAGACATACTGGTGCTCGACGAGCCTACGATAGGCCAGGATTATGGGCAAAAGGAGAGGCTGAGGCACTTCCTCACTCATCTTCGGTCGCAGGGGAAATCAGTGGTCATCGTCACCCACGACGTGGAGTTCGTGGCGGAGAGTCAGCCAAGGATTGTTTTAATGGCCGGTGGACGCGTCGTAGACGACGGCGCCTCAAAGGAGATAATGACCCGCCTAGAGACCCTTAGTAGCTGCAGCGTCGCCCCACCGGAGATAACGCGGCTTTTCTGCATGCTTTCCGATCACGGCCTGCCCAGAGACGTGCTGGATGTCAACGAGGCGTTCGATATCCTAATTAGAAACATGGGGGGAACGACGACGTGAGTCTTCTCGAGAGCCTCCGATTCACAAGAGGCGACACCTTCATCCACAACATGGATCCGCGGGTCAAGTTCCTTCTGACCCTCGTCTCATTCGCCGCGTCGATAATGTTCCTCGAACTGGTGCCCCTTATCGTGATCTTTCTGGTCCAGCTGCCCCTCATCGTCGCAGCGAAGGTCTTGCGAGAGTGGTACAAGAGCGTTAAAGGAGCCTCGGTCATCGCCGTCATCATATTCGCGTCTAACATGCTGAGCTTCTACTACTTCAGGGGTGGACAGCTAACCTGGGCCCTCGTAGAGTATAGCCTCGCCCTCACGGTGCGGTTCATAGCCTTGATCACGTCGTTCTCCGTCTTCTTCCTAACCACGTCGCCTGACAAGCTGAGCTTAGCCCTTGAGAAGGCTAGGGTACCATACGAGTTCAACTTCGCGTTCATAACCGCCATACGTTTCGTGCCGGTCCTCGCCGACGAGGCCCAGACCATAATGGACGCCCAGCGTTCCAGAGGCTTGGAGCTCGACAAAGGCAACTTCATCACTAGAGTGAAGAACTATATCCCTATACTGCTCCCCCTCATAATCAACTCCATCCGCAGGAGCCTCGAGCTAGCCGAGGCCATGGAGTCAAGAGCTTTCGGCGCGACAGAGAAACGAACTAACATATACGAGCTAAACATGACTGGGTCAGACTACGCAGTGCTCATAATAGTCCTGTTTTGTCTTGGAGTGATGGTATACGCCAAGCTTTATCTCCCCCCGTTCCCGGGGTTGCTAGGAGAAGAGTTAATTATTTAGCCTGTATTTTTAGCATCTATTAACGTCCAGAAAATACAAAAAGAATCATTTATATAGTATCTATTAAAACCTTTTCCGAATAATGACCATAAATACAGACGCCCTGAATAAAAACCATCGGGCGAAGTTACATGAAACAAAACACGTAGACATCTATGGTCATGTGTCAGGTGAAAAACTTGGAGCCTAGAAAGGTACAGAAAGTAGGGTATTCGACTCTCTCAGTCTCATTACCCATGAACTGGGCGAAGAAGACGGGGGTACAGAAAGGCGACGTGGTGTTCATATCTGAAGAGAATGATGGAACCCTAAGGCTCACACCGGAGCCCATCAAGACCGAGGACAGCAGCGTATACGTGGTGAACGTAGATAACTGCGACAACACCAAGGTGCTAGAGAGGGTGATCGTCGGCAACTACGTCCTAGGAAGGAACCTCGTCAGAGTAGAGAGCTCCAGACGACTCATGAGAGAGCAGATAGAGAGCATAAGGCAGGTTACACAGAGGCTCCTCGGCATCGGCATAATAGAGGAGAGCGACAAACATCTTTTGCTCCAGTGCAGCATAAACCCCAAGAACTTCCCGTTAGAGACCGTCATAAAACGCCTACATATAATCACTAGCATAATGTTCAAAGAGAGCATCGACGCCCTCATCGACAGAGACATGGAGCTGGCCAAGGACGCCATCGCACGCGAATACGAGGCGGACACCATATTCTGGCTACTAGCTCGCCTACTCGCCAGCGCGCAGCAGTCAAGGCTGATCTCAGAGGCCATCGGAATAATAGACCCCATGGAGATTGTTGCACATAACCTCATCGCCTGGTACCTAGAGATGATGGCGGACAGGCTGAACGCAATAGCCGGCAACATAATTCTACTAGAGGAACGAAGAGACGGAAGCGACGAGGGCCTCATAGAACGGTTGAGCCAAATCGGCATGATATGCTTCACTATGTTCGACCAGGCAATGAGGAGCATGTTCGACAAAGACCTGAAGCTTGCCAGCGACGCCGTGGACCTCTATGAGGCGGTTGGTCGGGAGGAAGATTCATTATTGAAGGAATTCCAGGCCAACCACGACCCCGAGGTATCTGCGTATGTTAACGAGATTGCGTGGGAGCTAAGGATAATCGCGGAGTACGCCACAACGATAGCGACCATAAGCATCGACAACATGCTCAAGAACGACAACGAGATATGCTCAGTAGAGGAAAGAGAGGAAGCGTAAGAGTTCAAAATCTTATCGATAATTTAAACCTGTCATCCTTCTTCCCTTCTAAAGTTATGGGTATCTAAGATCCACAGGTACTTGTTACAATTTTTCGTAATTTTTCCAAGAAAGTATCGGGGTCAATTGGCTTGAGAAAAACCTCGTAAACGTTAAAACCTAGCACATTTTTTATGTTAGACACATCTGGATGCCCCGAAAAAAACATGAATTTAATGTTTTCATTCTTTTTATGCAGAATCTTTGCTAGTTGAACCCCTGTAATATCCACTAACACATAGTCTAAAATTGCAAAATGGATGTCTTTTTCGTTTACGATTTTTTCTGCTTCTGCTTGATTGGTCCCTATATAAACTTTGTATCCCTCAGATTCCAGCAAATAAGTTAAGCTGTCCAGAATGTCTCTTTCATCATCAACAAGAAGTATGTTCAAACTCATATTCTCCAAGCCTCAAATCCATGTGTAATGATTTTAGATATGGCTAGCGGATTTTTCATTGGCACCGCGTCTTCTCCCATTTTTTTCTCAACTCCTACAAGCAGATATTTAATAATAAGAACCCGGAGGAACGTTGTGGAACCTAGTGGAACCAGGGTTTATCGGGTAAATTCAAGGTAAAACCCAACTCTGTTGATGTGTCTAAAAATAGTTTTAACCTAGTAGTAGATAATTTCGGATCATTATGAGCTTCGTAAAGGAAGTTTCTTCATGGATTCTCCAGGGAATTCACGGCATAATAAACGAAACCAGCGACGAACATATTGAGGAAATGATCCGGCACATACTACGCGCGAAAGGCAAGAAGATCCTCGTTTTGGGAAGCGGTAGAAGCGGTTTTGTCGGAAGAGCCTTCGCTTTACGGCTCATGCAGAGCGGCTTCGATGTCTATGTGAGCGGGGAAACCATCACGCCTGCGCTGAGTCCAAACGATCTTATACTGGCGATCTCCGGTTCAGGTACCACCAAGGTAGTGGTAACACAGGCAGAGATAGCTAAAGAGATGGGTGCAAGTATAGTCTCGTTGACGTCCCACCGTGACAGCAGCTTGGGTCAGCTCTCCGACCATGTGGTGGTCATCAAGGGCAGGACCAAGGAGGAGGTTGACATAGACTTCGTCCGCCGCCAAATCACCGGCGAGTATGACATGGCGCCTTTAGGGACTATGTTCGAGCTGAGCGCCCTCGTGTTTCTTGACGGCGTTATCGCCGACATAATGAAGAGGCTGGGTCAGAACGAGATAGACTTGAGGAGACGGCATGCCCACACCCAATGACGAATATTTTAATGTGCGACAGTAAAATATCTGAAGGAAAGAACAAGATTTCTTCAATAATTATTATTTCGAAAACTATATAGATCAATGATTTTGTTGGACGTAGATTTTACGGATGGAAAGGGTTTAAAAGACTCCTGCTGGTGTCTATAGTCAACTTACGGTAAAAAGGATTAGATCATTAATGCCACGGTTCAAGCAGACTGAAGAAATCATGAGGCTGATGCATGACCAGGAGAAGGTCAGGAACATCGGCATC
>CAZEMD010000051.1:0-9940 GCA_964513225.1 uncultured Candidatus Bathyarchaeia archaeon
TGAACCTCTTCGACTTCCCCGAGTATAGCACTAACCTGCAGATCATCGAGGAGAAGGGGTCCATCGAGGCGTACGGTAACCTCGAGGGAAGGGTGGAGCCGGACGTGTTGACGACCGACATGGCGGAGGCCGTGGAGGGCGCCGACGCCATATTCTTGACCATCAGGGCATACGGGGCCGAGAGGTTCGTTCTCGAGGCTGCTAGACACATGGAGCCGGGTCAGGTGATAATGAACTGGTCTTCCTACCTGGCGGCCCTCAGGACATACGTGGGCTTCAAGGAACTCGCGCCAGAGGACACCGTCCTGGGGGAGGGCGCCATCCTGCCGTACTTCGTTAAGCCAACGGCGCCTGGGGTGCTGAACGTTTTCGGGGTCAAGGCCCACCTCTGGGCCGCGGCGATGCCGGGAAACAAGACGCCCCTGCTAATGAAGAAGGTCAAGGAGTTCTTCCCCAACTGCGAGGCGGCGGAGAATGTGCTCTACACGAGCCTGACGAACCCGAACCTACAGGTACACGTGCCGCCGGCGCTCCTCAACACCGGGCTATGGGAGAAGACCGGCGGCGACCTCGAGTTCTACGGCACGCTGATGACTTCTAAGGTGGCCCACGTGATGGATCTCATCGACAAGGAGAGGATCGCCGTCGGCGAGGCGCTGGGGCTGGAGCTGCTGCCCAAACCGGAGGTGCTCAAGCTGGAGTACGGCCAGTACGGCGTCAAGGGCGAGACCATGTACGAGGTCTACAGCACCTTCGCGAGCCACCGCAGCTGGAGGCCAGGCCTAAGCCTGGATGACTTCGCGGCTAAAACCGCTTTCGGGGAGGACCTCCTCTACGGGTACGTCTTCATCTCTAGCCTCGGGGACCAGTTTGGCGTCCCGACGCCAGCCATCGACACCATGGTCGACCTCGCGGAGATCGTGCTCCAGAGGGAGTTCTGGGGCGAGGGGGCCACCGCCGAGACCCTCGGCCTCGGCGGCATGACCGCTGAACAGATAATGGAATACGTCATGACCGGTTAGCGTCTCCATGGCTCGGCGTCGTCCCCATCCTCAGCACCAAGGACGGCAGACGAGGCTACGAGACAGTGGAGAAGGCCAACATAGCTGACCAGTGGGCCTGAAGTAGCCCCCTTCACTCGCCCCATTTTTATCGTGTGATCCCTGATCTATATCCATGGAAAAGATAGAGATGCCTGAAGCCAGGCTTCTTCAGCCGGGGCCACCGCCGCCGGTCGTGATGGCCACCTGCGTGGACAACCAGGGCAACCCCAACATAATCACCCTCGGCATGTACATGTCCATCTCGCTTAGGCCGCCGCAGGTATGCATCGGCGTGGCGCCTCAACGCTACAGCCACGACCTCATCGCGGAGACGGGGGAGTTCGTCGTCAACGTGCCGCCCATCAGCCTCGAGGAGGAGATGCACTACTGCGGAACCAAATCGGGCAGAAGGGTTGACAAGTTCAAGGAGACGGGGCTCACAGCCATCCCCGCCCTCAAGGTCAAGCCTCCCCGCATCAAGGAGTGCTTCAGCCACATAGAGTGCAGGGTGGCCCAGAGCGTGGTCTGCGGAGACCACACGCTCTTCGTGGGCGAGGTGGTTGCCACCACCGCCGACCGTGGCGTCATGAGGGGCGACGTCATAGACGTGTTGAAGGCCAGGCCGATAGCGCAGAAGAACCACGTCTACTACACGGTCACCGACGAGAAGGACTAGGCGTCCCTGAGCCGCCCCGGGATATCCAGGGCTCGAACAAGGGGCCGCCCAGGTAGGGCCTCTCTCTGCCGTACCTCTCCAGAGGCTTGGTGAGGTGCCGGTGGGCGTCCCTGTCGGGGATGTAAGTCCCGGGCTTCAGCCGTCTTGGCTGGACGACTCTTATCTTCTGTAACTTGTTGTCCCTGTATCCGCATTTCTTACATCGGAGGCCCTGATCTGCGCCCATGGACTCGGTGCCGCCTCCGCACTCCGGGCACCTCGGGTTCCTGAAAGATGCTTTCTCGGCTAGTCCCAGTACCTCTAGCTTCTCCGCGTTCAACGTGAGCCCGGGGTTCATGGGGCGTACGCCGCCGTAGACCTTGACTTCGTCGCCGGGTATGAGCAGCCGGACGACGTTCCTGAAGCTCCCGGTGGGCTCGTAGGCGGCGCAGTCTGCCTCACCCGAGCCGTCTCTCACCTTGAAGATGACGTGGCTACCGGGGATGGTCTCGGGGACTGAATACACTCTCCCCTCAATGATCGCTGGGTTGTACGGCGTGAGGCTGCCTATCGGCGCCGTGGACGCGAAGTGGGCGTCCGTCCCCTGGTTGCTCCTGTAGATCATCCACCGCTCCACGGGCTCCAGCTCCTCGACGATGCCGTAGGCTTCGTATACGGTCTCGGGGGATTCGCCTCTGACGCCGTAGAGGACCGGGTCGGGCCCGTGCGGCGTGATGAGCGGCCTCCCCTCTGCATCCACGTTGTTGAAGGTGTCTCCTCCGGTGGCCTCGTCCATCCTCGTCACGGAGTCCGGGTCTACCCTCCGGGGGGAGCCCCAGTTTTCAGGTGTCCGGTAGGTGATGAGCTCGTATGTGTGGTCGCCGTGGAGGGTGCCCCCCACAGCCGCGAGGGCGCCGATGATGCCTCTGCCGTTCTTCCATGCATAGGCGTGCATCCCGTGATCCCTGATGAGCTCCATGGCTTCTTCCCTCTCTACTATCTGCCTAACGACTTTCCTTGAGAAGCCCTCGACCTCCTCCGGGACCTCGCCGAAGTGGAAGACGGCTCCAGGGTTCGTGTTGTCGCAACCGAACTGCCCGTACCTCTCCACGAGATCGAGGGTGAGTCTGACCGCGTCGTCTTCACGCCCTTCATCGACCTCGACTCTGAGGCAGACCGCGGCGTTCCCCCTGGTCTTCCACGGCGTGTTGGGGTTCAGCCTCAGCAGTATGGGGTAGTCGAGGAACCTGGCGCCCAGCCCTAGCAGCCGCTCCGCTAGCACCGCCGCCACGTACGTGGTGCACCCGCCCTCGGGGCTGTCGGTGTCGTCCAGGCCGATGTGGAGCCTCAACTGGGTTCGAACACTGCTATGGGCTGGATTGTAAAAAGGTTGCTAAAAAATAGGATGGGGGATTAGACTACGATCATGGTAAGAGTGCTTCGCACCTTGTCGAGGCGACGGATCTTCCAGCTTATGATGTCCTTGAGCTCCTGCATCGTCTCCGTCTCGATGCGGGCGATGATGTCGTATACGCCGTACACCATGTGGGCCTCCTTGACCTCTCCGATCTCCTTCAAGCCCTTCAGTACCTCGCTCTCTGCCCCGATCTCAGCATTAATCAGGACGAACGCCGTTGCCAAAACCTGCACCGTGATAACTTGAGTTTTAGGGGATTTAAAAGTTATCAGAGACAACGACTCTAAAGGCATGGGAGTTACATAGATTTGCCGATGCTAAGGATCAATGACGAGAAACAGGAGGCCGAGTTCATCCTCTTCGACGTGGACGGTACCCTAGTTGACGACAGGGAGCGGAGCAGGAGGCTCGCCGAGAGCAGGATGGAGGCCGTTACCAAGCGGGCGGGGAGGGAGGCGGCTGAGACCTGGGCGCGGCTATCTGGGGTCGACCCGGACAGCTTCGCTGTAGACATGAACGGCCCCCTGAGCAAAGCGCCGAGGAGGGAGGACCTCACAGTGGCGGCGGTAGCCCTCTACCAGCACGGCTACCCGTGGCACAGGGCCCGGGAGCTGTCCAAGGCCATCTACGACGAGGCCGACGAGATACAGAGACGGAGCTACATCCCCCGGTTCTTCCCCGGAGCCAGAGAGACGCTTGAAGGGCTGAGGTCCATCGGCTTCAGGCTCGGGGTAGCCACCAACGGCGAGGCGGGCCTTTCCCGGCTGGTCTTAGAGGCGCTGGGAGCCCTCGATCTGTTCGACGTGGTGGTGGGGGCAGACATGGTGAAGGAGGGGAAACCCGAGCCGGACATGGTACTCAAGGCATGCGAGCTAGTCGGGGTTCCGCCGGAGAAGACCGTGTACGTCGGAGACCAGCCGACTGACGCTCAGGCGGCGAGCCGCGCGAGAGTGGCGTTCGTCGTGGGCGTGGGCGGCGCCGAGCTGCTGGACGCCGGGGCTGACGTCGTCGTGGGCTCTGTGTCCGAGATAAAATTTGCATAACCGAAATAGGTTGAACGGTTAAAAAATCATGGGAAGCTCTTAACGGTTTAAAATAGGGGAGGAATCACGTTTCCCATTTTTCGCTGGTGTAGTAGGTGTCGGGGGTCTTGATCCTGAAGGGCTCCTTCCCCTCCACCACCCGCATCACGTTGTCGATGGCTACCTCGAGCATGTACCTGAGGGCTCCGGGGGTCGAGCCTATGTGGGGGGTCATCACGACGTTGTCGAGGCTCCTGAGGGGGTTGTCCTTCTCTATGGGCTCGGTCTCGAAGACGTCGAGGCCGGCGCCGCTGATCTTTTCACCCTTCAACGCCTTGATTAGCGCTTTCTCGTCCACCACGGGCCCCCTCGACGTGTTGATGAGTATGGCCGTGGGCTTCATGAGGCTGAGCTCTTTTTCGCCTATGAGGTGGTGCGTCTCCTCGTTGAGGGGCGTGTGCGTCGTAACCACGTCGGACTCTTTAAGCAGGGTCTCCATGTCCACCAGCTTGCCGCCGAACTGCTCGGCTCGGTCGGGTATGATGTAGGGGTCGCACGCGAGCACCCTCATGTTGAACGCTTTTCTACCGATCTGGGCCACCCTACTCCCGATGGCTCCGAGGCCGATGATGCCAAGGGTGCTTCCCCGGATCTGTACCTGCCGTTCGACGTGGTACCTGGCCCAGCCGCCGTCCCTGAGGAGACGGTCGTGGGCGGATATTCTCCTCGCCACGTCCAGCACGAGCCCAAAGACCAGCTCGGCCACGCTGTTGGCGTTCGCCTCCGCCACGTTGCATATGATGACCCCGTTGGCGGCGGCCGCGTCCACGTCTATGCGGTCGTACCCGACGCTCGTCGTCTGGATCATCTTAAGCTGCTTCGCCTTGTTGATTAATTTCGCGGACACGGGCGCCCCCGTGATGATTATGTCCACGTCCTCGGCCTTTGCAGCCAAGGCATCCTGATCCGTTTCCCTCGTCAGATGGACCTCGGCCTTCTCCGCCAGAGCCTGGTAGTTCTTGGATTCCTCGACGTTCTGGGCCCATCTTCCGGCCATGAATAGGATTTTCATGGTTATCCTATAGCCTGAGACTAAATATATTATCTTAGATGACAGAGACTTAGGCTAGATACGTGGTGGTGAATGGTGTTGCTTGGTGAGTACCTAACCGTCTCCGAGATGGTGGCCGTTGAGATGAACTCGGAGCACCTCGGCGTCTCGACGCAGATGCTCATGGAGGCGGCCGGTAAATCAGTGGCCGACGAGACGGCGAGGCGCCTTAAACGGGGCTCCAAGGTGGTCGTCGTGTCGGGGCTCAGCGGCAACGGCGGCGACGGCTTCGTGGCCGCCCGCCACCTCGCGGGCATGGGCTACGAGGTTGAGGTGCTGGTCCTCGGAGACCCCGCGGGCATCAAGCTGGAGAACACCCGCGTCAACTACGAGGCCGTCAGGAAAATGAGCTCCAGCGTCGAAGTCACCGTGGTCAGGGACTCTTCCCAGATACCTGAGATCGAGGCCGACGCGGTGATAGACGGGCTCATAGGTACGAGCATGCACGGTGCTCTGCGGCCCCCGTACAAGCAGATGGTGTATGCGATGAACGCCGCCGAGGCGTACAGGATAGCGGTGGACGTTCCCACGGGGCTCGTCGCGGATATGGGCGTCGCCCACGGCGAGTGCGTGAACGCCGACCTCACGGTCACCTTCCACAAGCCCAAGAAGGGCTACGAGGGAAAACCCAGGCAGGCGGGGGAGATAGCCGTCGCCCCCATAGGCATCCCCCCCGAGGCGGAGCTCTACACGGGGCCGGGGGACGCGGCCATGGTCCACCCCGAGAGGAAGCCAGACAGCCACAAGGGCATGCACGGCACCCTGCTCGTGGTGGGGGGCAGCGAGACCTACTCGGGTGCCCCCGCCCTCACCGCCATGGCCGCGTACGCCGCCGGCTGTGACCTCGTCTACGCGGCGGTCCCCGAGACGGCCGCAGGGGCGGTGGCCGGGTTCAGCCCCAGCCTCATAACGGTGAAGCTCGAAGGCAAACGCCTCACCCCGAAGAATCTGGAGACGGTCAAGCCGTTCCTCGACAGGGTGGACGCGGTGGCCGTGGGGCCGGGCTTGGGCCTGCACGAGAAGACAGTCGAAGCCTACACGCGGCTACACGACGCCGTCCAGATGAAGGGGCTTCCCATGGTGGTTGACGCCGACGGCCTCAAGGCGTACGCCCAGACCAAGCCCGGGATAGAGGCGCCTCTGGTGTTCACCCCCCACGGCAGGGAGTTCGAGCTGTTGACCGGGAAGAAGGCGGAAGGAGGCTTCAAGGAGAAAGGGGCCGTCGTGGAGAAGGCGGCTAGAAAGCTGGGGGCCGTGGTTTTGCTGAAGGGCAACGTAGATGTTGTGAGCGACGGGCAGTTCACCCGGTACAACTGGACCGGCAACCCCGGCATGACCGTCGGTGGTACAGGCGACGTCCTCACAGGCCTCACCGGCGGATACATAGCCATGGGCGCCGACCCCTTCCACGCGGCGTGTGCGTCGGCGTTCATCAACGGAGCAGCCGGCGACAAGGTGTACGCCGAGAAAGGCTACCACCTCCTGCCTGAGGACATCGTGGAGAAGATTCCCTACGTGGTCGAGGGCTGCCTAAGGAAGTAGGGGCTGGACGTTCCTGTCCAGCATCGCGGATATCCTGTCCAGGGGTATCCGTAGGTCCTCGTGGGTGGCGTACCTGTTCAGGTTCATGAGCATGTCCACGTAGGGCCGCTGCCTGACGCCGGGGTAGTCTGTGCCAAAAACCATCTTGTCCATGACGCCGAGGTTCAGCGCCACCAGTAGGTCCCTCCACAGCATGTAGAGGTAGCTGGGGTGGTTGACGTCGCCGTATGGCCAGCTTATGTCGCACCAGACGTTCCTGTGCTTCCTGCAGACGTAGAGGGTCTCCTCGACGCGGGGGTAGCCCAGGTGGGCGAGAATGATCTTCAGCTCCGGGAAGCACTGGGCCACCGCGTCGATCTGAGCCGGGTCCGTGTGCTTCATGTAGTCGTAGGTATCCGGCATCCCGGCGTGATGGAACATGACGGGCATCCCCATGCTTGAAGCCGCCTCGTAGACCTCGAATGCGTGGGTGTCGTCGGGCGCGTAGCCGTCGCTGCAAGGGTACAGCTTCAGGCCGTGGAGACCCAGCTCGCTCCTCTGCCTGAGCACCTCCTCGGCGGCGCCTTTCCTCGTGGGGTCAACGTACCCGAAACCTATGAACCGCCCCGGGTCCTGAGAGACGAAGGCGGAGACCTGCTCGGGGCTAGTGCGCCGGTCGCTGAGGACCACCGCCTTGTCGATTCCCGCCTCCTGGAGGTCGGCCTGGAACTCTTCAAGGCTGACCGTGACGACGGTGGGGTTGGCTGGATCGCTGTACTCGGTGATGCTGATGTGGCAGTGGTAGTCCACCTTGGGAAGAACGGGGCGTGACGCGTCCATCTTCTCTCGGTTCATGAGAAGCGAGCCGCTGTGGGAAGACATACTTTGTGATCGTGTTTCATAAATAAAAGGGGCTCAGCTGTTCCCCCATAGACGCCCGCAGCGAATAGGGTTGACTTCGGTTTTCGTCCCGTCGATCTGGTTAGAGGGCGTTCTCGCGTCATGGCAATAGTTTTAACAAATACCTCAGACAAAGCAGTCTCGGTCATAGACGTGGTCGACGAGGAACCCGGTGAGTCGCCTTTCATCCAGACTTACCGTGAGATGCTTGAAGAGATGTACAGGGCAGTGGGCGGGGACGACGGCAGGTTCCTGGTGCTGGCGCTGGCGCTCCAGAGGGACATCATTGACGCCACGCTTGACACTGTCCTATCCAAGATGAAGACCCAGGACAACCAGGAGATGGTCCGGAGCCTCATCCAGCAGTTCATCGAGTTAAACAAGGACGAGCTGGAGCCCGCTAGACGAAGTACGTGACTATCATGTAGAGCCCAGCCAGGATCAGCACCGCCGCGTTGATCTTCTTCATCCAAGGCAGGACCCCCATGAGCCTCCCGTGCACGTAGTCCTTCGAGTAGGTGAGGGCCAGCGTGAGAGGCACCACAACGGCCGAGGCGCCCAGCCCGTAGACCAGGAACGCCGCCAACACCTCTAACGGGCCGCCCGCCGTCGAAGACTGGAGAACCAGCAGTATGAAGACGGGGAGGCTGCAGGCGAGGCTCGCCGCGCCGTAGCCCACGCCGTAGAGGAAGAAGCTCCTGTAGCCCGCCTTCTGGGGCGCGGAGAAGTTGACGGCCGGCATCCTGTTGAAGACGCCGCTGAACCCGGACGCCAACCCTATCAGCACAAGCAGCGCCCCGATGAAGGGCGCGACGTACTCGAGACTCGACGACACCTGGTTCAACGCGAACGACGGGAGCAGCCCTATGACCAGGAAGACGGCGAGGAACCCCGCGACGACGGTGAACGCGAACCCGAGGGAGGCTCCGACGCCCCTTTCGCCCTCGTCGAGGTTCATGTAGTACGCTATGTAGGACGGAAGCATGGGTAGCGCGCAGGGCGCCAGCACCGCTAGCACCCCCGCGGTGAAGGATACGCCGAGTCTTGCTAACTCCATGTCACTCAGCCATAACTCTGCATCAGCTGCTCAAATTGGTTTAGAGTCGTGTAGAAGCCCCGGTACCGGATGACCCCCTCCTCGTCCACGAAGAGTATGGTGGGTATGGCGTTCGTCTGGTATATATAAGCCGCCTCGCTGGAGCTGCCGAAGCTCCACGTGATCCCCTCGGCCTCCGCCAACTGTCTGAGGACGCTGCTGTTGTACCTTGAGTCTATGTTTATAGTGATTATCTCGATGTTCGGGTACTCGTTCAGCTCCTTCAGCACCTTGAGCTGTTCCCAGCAGGGCGCACACCACGGCGCCATGAAGTCCACCACCAGTAAACCGCCCTCGTAGTCGCTGAACCTGACCGATCCGCCGTCCACCAGAGGGATCTCGACGTCCGTGATCAGGTAGTCCGTGGTGATGCCTTCCTCATACGTCGAGTCGCCGCCGCGGCTGAAGTACAGGTACGAAGCTGCTGCCCCGACCATCAGCACGGCGACCGCTAAGAGGACCTTTCTCTTGGATAGACCTGACATTCCTAGTGTTCTCGCGGCGCCAAGGCTAAAAAAGGTGATGAAACCATCCTACCTTCTCTCGGCGGCTCCACCGAGGTAGATCCCGGCTCGGAGCGCGTTTACAGCCGTCTGGTAGTCAGCGAACTCGCCCCTCATGGTGCGGCCCTCCACACGCTTGAAGCTGGGAATCAATGAGACCAAGTCGCACATGGTCGAGGACGTGAACCTCAGCTTGACCTCGACGGGCTCCTCCACACGCCTAGGCTCGGGGAACGGCTTCAACAGCGCCTCCTTCACCTTGGCGGTTATAAGCCTCCCAGACTCGTTGGGGTGCAGACACTTGGCGCTGTACCTGCCCACCGCCCATTTGACGGCCGCCGTGGTGATGCCGGGCACGAACGCCTCGGCCTCCTTGGTGGCCGCGTAGTCGCCGGCGAGGAACACCGACGGGACGCCGTAGAAGCCCGCCAGCGCGGAGTTCAGCCCGAACTCCCCCGTCTCCCGCCCGTTTATGAAGACGCCGTCCACGGTGCTCCCCGAGATGGTGTGGCACATGACGCCGTTCTCGGTGCCCTTCATGCTGTGGTAGCCCACGTATAGGGCGGCGTCGAAGCCTTCGTCTATGCCCTCCATCATGCTGTTGGGCTTCGGGCTGCCCCTGACGAGGTACGCCGCCTCGTGCACGTCCTCGGGCCTCATGTTCCGCATGCC
>CAZEMD010000052.1:0-9866 GCA_964513225.1 uncultured Candidatus Bathyarchaeia archaeon
TTCTCTTGGAGTCGCCGCCGATCATGGCCTCCTCCTCGATCAGCTCGTTGTGCAGTTCAAACAAGTCATCTATGTCGCCCCACATGGGCGGCCTAAAGACGACCTTGAGCCCCTTTTTCGACGTGAACTCGGTGAAGAATGTTCTCGCCCTCAAGTCTTTGTGTGAAATTTAATGATATAAAACTAAGATGAGTAAATATCTTTGACCATGACGAAGCTGTCCACGTATTCGCCCTTGTACTTGACGTCGCTGGGTATCCTGCCCACCACCACGTACCCCATCTTCTCGTAGACGTGGATGGCTCTGTCGTTGATAGCGAAGACCTCCAGCATGATCTTCTCTATGCCCAGCCTCCCCGCGTGCCTCTCGACCTCCATCATAAGCCCCTGTCCGACGCCGATCTCTCTGTACCCCTGCTTCACGGAGATGCCCAAGCTCCCGACGTGGCTCATCCTACCGAACCGGGGCGTCACCTCGCAGCTGCCTATCATCCTGCCGTCCACCTCAGCCACGACGGAGATCTGCCTGTCCTTCTCGAGGTTGGTTAGTTTCCTCGCCAGCCAGTCGACCTCCTCGTCGCGGGTCTTTTTGGTGTCCACCGCTATCATGGCCTCCTCCTCGACCAGGCCGTTGATGAACTCCAGCATGTCGTCTAGATCCTCCCAGGTGGGGGTCCTCAAGACGACTTCTCTGCCGTCCCTGGCTTCGAACTCCCGTAGGATGGTTCCTGCCTTCATGTCTGACCTTGAAGAGAAGAGATAAGCGTATTAAAGGCTAGCTTAGGCTTCCAAGATGTCCAGAAGGGTCTGCTCTAGGGTCTTACCCTCTGGCGGGTTCTCTATGATCTCGCCGACCACCTCGCCGTTCATGTCTAGGACGGCTATGTGCGGTATCTTGGCTACGTCGAAAACGTCTACCTCTGGCGGGCTCGGTGGTATACTCCAACGATTGCCGTTCTTCGCGTCCCTCATGAGGTGGCCGAACACCCTGACATCGAGCCCCGCCTCTCTGTGAAGCAGGGCCAGTATGGGGACGTTCCTGTGGCAGTCTGGGCACCACTCGGCGCTGAACACCACCACCATGACCCTGTCCGCGTGGCACCGTATCTTCGTGACGGCTTCCTCGTCGAGCACGTAAGTCTCGTACTGCTCATGGAGCCTCGGCGCCTTCTCCCTGCAGGCCTCCACGTACCCCAGCACCGGCTCAGAAGCCGCCCTGATCTTGCCCAGATCATGCATCGCTCCCGTAGCGGAACCGGCTCATATAAACCAGTATAAATGTTGTAGACGCCGTAGACCTATAAACCAGTATATACTTTCTACTCTATCTGAATCATTGTGATGAAGAATCTCCGCCTAGTCTTTGTGATCCTGCTGTTTTCCATGCTCATGGCGCCGTCTGCATACGCGGGGGAAGACGCCCCGAACCTGATACTCGTCTCCTTCGACGGGTACCAGAGGAACCACCTCTGGGAGCAGCTTGACGCCGGGGAGATGCCCAACCTTGAGAGACTCATGGAGACGGGCGTCTACCTTGAGCTAAACCAGATAGACTACCTGACCCAGACCAAGACGGCTCACGCCCAGATGCTGTCAGGCTACCAGGCCAACGTGACGGGGGTCTACGCCAACCAGTTCGTCTTCCACCCCCTGCCCACAGGGTACACGTTTCTGGAGAGGGCTGAGGGCCACTTCGGGAGCGAGAACGTGGCGACAGGCTTCATATCGGGAAAGACACATAACATCGCCCCCGTCTTCGCCGACATGGAGGGAGTGGACTACGTGTCCACCGTGGACGAGTATCTCGAGGACGATACGGGCGGGACCGGCGAAAAGTTCCTGAAGTTCATCGACGACCACCACCAGGAACACTTCGCAGCCTTCTTCCACACCTCCGAGCCCGACAAGATCGGCCACCTCTACGGGGAGAACAGCCCCGAGTACCATGAGGGCGGGCTCAGGTGTGACAGGTACCTCGGCCTCATCCTCGACAAGCTTGAGGAGTACGGGATAATGGACGAGACGCTGGTCTACGTCTGCACCGACCACGGCTTCCTCGAGGACGGATACGAGCACCCCCATGAGCCGCTCATATGGCTGGTCTCAAACGACCATAGGCTCGAAGCCAACGTGAACGAGACAAGGCTCTTCATCCCCGACATAGCCGCCACACTGTACCGGTCCCTCGGCATCACGGTCACCGAGCCGCCGCTGAGGGGCTACCCGCTGCAGGAGCCTCTGCCCCCCGAGGCGGAGCAGAGGATGCCCGTGTGGGAGGACACCGTGTCGCCTGAACTACGGCTAGAGCTACCGGCTTCTGAGTCATCCCCTGAGTTGGTTTGGACGGTGAGTGACAACCTCGGCCTCACCAAGACATACGTGGTCGCGGAGAAACACGGAGTGAAGTACTTCAACGGCTCCGTGGGGGAGATCCTGTACGAGTCAGAGCACATAACCGGCTTGGAGGCGGAGTTCAGCTACAGCCTCGACCTGCCGTTGAACGATGAAATGTATAACATAACCGTCTACGCGTTCGACAGGAAGGAAAACATGACATCCACGACGATCACGGTGGGGACGGACACGCTGCCGCCGGTCATCGATTCACCCAGCTTCGACAACGCGGTATTCTACAACGACTATGTTCTATGGATCGTCTTCTTCGACAACGTCGGTCTATCCCGGGCTGAGGTCACCCTAGACGGAGAACTGGTCGAGTCCCGTAGACTCAACGACACGAAGACAGACCACTTGGATCACCTGCTTGACGTGTCGGAGATCTCTAACGGCGCCCACACGGTAACCATCTCAGTGAACGACGTCAACGGAAACACCGCAGAGGAAACATACACGTTTACGGTAGATAAGCCCGGCTTCCTGTACCGTTTAACAGTCCGCATACTGGTCTTCTTCGATAAAATATTCTCCACGCTTTCAGGCGGCTAAACCCTAGGACCTGTCCGCGCCGCCTGTGAGCAACGCGTCGGCGAAAGTCGCTGGGAGCCCTGCCTCCCTTATCTCGTCGGCCACGCTCTGCACCGGGTAATCCACCCGCCTGAACTCGACCCCAATATCCTCGGCGACGGTGATCAACGCGTAGCATGCCCTAGGGTCGCCGTCCTTTGGCTTACCCACGCTGCCGTCGTTGATCACGTGGACCCCGTCCACGACCCTGTGATACGGTTTATGGGTGTGGCCACACACCAGAGCGTCTACTTGGAGGGGCTCCAGCATCCTCCTGAGGCTCGCCTCGGGCCTGTCCTCGTAGAGATACTCGTTAATCCTGCGGGGGCTGCCGTGTACGAGCAGCAGCCTCCGCCCCTTCGCCTTGACCATTATACGCTTCTCTAGGCCGTGCAGGTACTCTTTGTTTTCTGTGGTCACCGTCCGCGTCGTCCAGTCGATGCTCGCCTGCCCGTCCTCCCTCTCCCGCGTGGTGATGTAGGCGCAGCCGCAGTCGCCCCGCTCGTAGCCGACACCGTCGTCGTAGTTACCCATCACCGTGGATATCTCCAGCGTTTTCACAAGGGATATTACTTCGTTTGGCCTGGGGCCGTAGCCCACGAGGTCGCCGAGACAATACACAGCATCGGGGCTCTGCTCCCTGATGTCGGCGAGGACGTTCCTCAGGGCCTGTATGTTCGAGTGGACATCTGAGAAGACGGCTATACGCGTCTCTCATCCCCCCGTGCTTCTCATCTAAGCGACACTCTTTTGCCGGTGACGGCGTAGCTGATGGACTCGCTTATGTAGCTGGCGTGGTCGGCTACGCGTTCCAGGTAGCGGATGGTGAGAAGGTACGCTATGATGGTTCTGCCGTTCATCTTGGACTCGGTGAGCCTGCCAAGGTTTGCCAGGTACAGCTCGTCGGTCTCGGACTCCAGCTTCGACATGTCCCACATGAGCCTCTCGTTCATGGTCTCTATGAACTTCAGGGACATGGCGACGCATTCCTTTGTTTTCTCACCCATCTCCCTGAAGCCGTCCTCGTCGGGGACGGGCTCCCAGCCACCCATCCTGTTCCTGATGTCGCTGATGTCCATGGCGTACCGGCCGAAGCGCTCCAGGTCGTAGGCTACCTTTATGTACGCCTTTAGGGTCCGGAGGTCGCCCGCCATGGGCTGGTGGAGCGCCATGAGCTCGGTGGCCCTGTCCTCCACCTCCTCGCTGAGTATGAGGATGGTGTTGCTCCAGGCACGGTTCTGGACGTACGTGTCCTCACCGTCGAAGAAGCCCTTCAGCGAGAGCTCCAGGGCCTCCATGGCGAGGCGGCCCATCTTGATGAGCAGGGACTTTATCTGGTTCAATCCTATGTCTAGTGGTCTGCTCATTTTGTCACCCGAACCTCCCCGTTATGTAGTTCTCGGTTAGCTCGTTCCGGGGGTTCTCGAACACGTCTCTGGTGGCGCCGAACTCTATGATCTCGCCGAGGTACATGAAGGCTGTCATCTCGCTGACCCTGGCGGCCTGCTGCAGGTTGTGGGTGACCAGCACGACGGTGTATCTCTCCTTGAGTTCCCTCATGAGGGCCTCTATCTTTATGGTGGCTATGGGGTCCAGGGCGCTGCACGGCTCGTCCATGAGGATGATGTCGGGGTTGATGCTGAGGGCCCTGGCGATGCAGAGGCGCTGCTGCTGGCCTCCGCTGAGGCCGAACGCGTTCATTCGGAGCCTGTCCTTGACCTCGTCCCAGAGGGCCGCGCCTCTGAGGCTTTCCTCAACAATCTTGTCCAGTTCGTCGCCTGACGCCGTCTTGTGGAGTCTGGGGCCGTAGGCGATGTTGTCGTATATGCTCATGGGGAAGGGGTTGGGCTTCTGGAACACCATGCCGACGGCTTTACGCAGCGTGTACACGTCTTCGTCTGCGTCGTAGATGTTGCGGCCGTCTATGTAGACGTCTCCCTCTGTCCTGCAGCTTGGGATTATGTCGTTCATCCGGTCGATGCTTCTGAGCAGCGTGCTTTTGCCGCATCCGCTGGGCCCCATGAAGGCCGTCACGATGTTGCTCTTTATGGTCGCGTCTATGTCTTTGAGGACATGGTTGTCGCCATACCAGAGGTTGAATCCCTTGAAGACGACCTTGTCGTTGGCCAGCCGTGGGCTGAACGCGGCGGCGTCTCCGTTGATCATGTAAGTGTTGTTCATTATCCGAGCCTCCTCAGGTAGTGGTTTCTTATGAGGAGCGCCGAAACGCTCATGGCAAGGAACATCACGAGGAGCACAAGGCTGGCCCCGAAGGCGTTCTGCATGCCCTCCGCGGTGTGTCCCTGGGTGGCGAGGAGGTAGATGTACATGGGGAGGCTGCCCGTGGGGCTTCTCAGGGTCCTGGGCACGAATGCCTCCAGGCCCGAGCCCGCGGTGAGCCACACCACGGCGGTCTCGCCCATGGCTTTACCCATGCCGAGGAGCACCCCGGTCACTATCCCCGGTACCGCCGCGGGCAGCACGACTCTGAGGATGGTCTGCCACTTGGTGGCCCCCATGGCTAGGCTTGCCTCCCTGTACTCCTGTGGGACTACCTTGATGGCCTCCTCGGAGGCCCTGATGGTCCAGGGGAGCATCATGAAGCTCAGGGACACCGCCCCGGCCAGTAGGCTGGTCTTCAGCTTCAGGAAGTACACCAGGAACTGGAGGCCGAAGAGCCCTATCACTATGCTGGGCATACCCGCCAGGGTCTCGGTGAAGAACCTGACGGTCCGCGTAACGACGTTGTCTGGGGCGTACTCGGCAAGGTATATCGCGGAGGCGATGCCCAGCGGCCCACCCAGCAGGGTGCACAGGCTCACGAGGTACACGCTGCCTATTATCTGGGGGTATATGCCGCCGTATTCGAACCGGTAGGGGCGACCCGTGAGGAACTCTAGGTTGATGGCGCCTAAGCCGTTTGCCGTCACCCAGACGACTATGATGGGAAGTATGACTATGCTTAATCCTACAGCTGCGTACAGGAGCCCCTTCACCAGTTTCTCTCTCTGTATCTCGTTCACTGTATGTTCTTCCTCCTGATGACGAAGGTGGCGATGAAGTTTAGGACGGTGACCATGAAGAACAGGACGACGCCTATTGCGAACAGGGCGTGCTGGTGGGTGGACCCCCACTCGGCGTAGCTGAACTCTATCGCTATGGTGCTGGTGAGCATCCTCACCCTGTCCAGGACGCCTGTGGGTATCCAAGGGGTTTCGGGGTTGCCTACTACCATGAGCACGGCCATGGTCTCTCCCATGGCGCGGCCGACGCCTAGCACGAGGGCCGCCCTTATTCCCGACGAGGCGGAGGGAAGCACCACGTTTCGGACGGTCTGCCACTTGGTGGCTCCTAGCGCCAGCGACGCCTCCCGGTAGGACCTGGGCACCGCCCTGAGGCTGTCCTCTGCTATCGTGATGAGGTTGGGCAGTATCATGAAGGCCAGCACTATCCAGCCGGCGAGGATGGACTCGCCTCTACCGCCTACCTGGTTTCGTATGAACGGGACCAGGACCGTTAACCCGAAGAACCCTATGACCACGGATGGGATGCCGACGATGACCTCTACGGATGATTTTATGATGTTTCTGACCCAGAACGGTGAGAACTCCGAGAGAAA
The DNA here is from genome assembly GCA_964513225.1 of uncultured Candidatus Bathyarchaeia archaeon. GTDB lineage: Archaea > Thermoproteota > Bathyarchaeia > TCS64 > TCS64 > RBG-16-57-9. The sequence continues at coordinate 6,584 of CAZEMD010000052.1, forward strand.
GATCGCGGAAGGTATGCCTATCGCTGTGGCTATGACTACGGCCCCTGCGACCACGCACAGCGTCCCCACTATCGTCGGGAATATCCCGAAGAGCCCTCTGTGGGGGCTCCACGTCAAGCCTAACAGGAAACCGGGGGTTAAGACTTTGATGCCTTCCCTGAGAAGGAAGGCCGTTATGAGGAAGACTATGACGGCTGATAGGGAGGCGCATAGGAAGAGTATTTTGCTTACTACGTCCCCGGTTCTCATCCTTTTTCTTCCTTTTTAGCTTCAAAAAGAGGGTTTAGTAGATGGGTATGTAGCCGAGGTCCTCGACGACCGCCTGCCCCTCAGGGCTCTGGACGTATTCTATGAAGGCCGCCTCTAACGGGTATGGCATTCCTTTGGTGAACATCCAGAGTATCCTCGTGATGGGGTACTGGCCGTTGTTGACTTTCTCGACCACTGCCTCTACGCCGTTTATACTCGCTGCGCTTACCGTGTCGTCGATGTATCCGAAGCTGACGTACGCCAGTGCGTACTGGTTGCTGGCCACGGCTGCTCTCATCTCGCCGTTGCTCGGCTTGACGCCCGCGTTCGCCGCGAACTCCTTGCCGTCCATGGCGTAGTCCACGAAGACCTCCCGGGTGCCGGAGCCCTCTTCACGGGTGTATACCTCTATCTCGTGATCCGGGCCACCGATCTCGTTCCAGTTAGTTATCTCCCCGCTGAATATCTCTGAAACCTGCTCAAGCGTCAGGTCGAGTCTCCCTGACAGCGAGTTTTCCGGGTTTACTATGATTGCGACGCTGTCCTTGGCTACGCTGAACGCGACGAGGTCCGGGTAACTCAGCAGCTCTGACGCCTTGATGTTTCTCGACGCTTCACCGATATCGACTTCCCCTGATCCCGCGGACTTCACTCCCGCACCTGAGCCGCCTCCGGCGACGCTTACGTCTACCTTGAGGTGCTGCTCCATGAACAGGTTGGCGCATTCCTGGGCTATGGGGAGGACCGTTGTTGACCCTGCGATGGAGAGGCTTCCTGTGAGTTCCGTCTCTCCTCCCTCGGCTAACTGGTTTTGTAGGTCCTGTATCTTCTGGTTGTATGTTATTGGGCCGGCGGCTAGATATCCGACGGCTGCCCCGACGATCAGTGCTACAAATGCGTAGGTTATGAGTTGGTTCTGGTCACTCATTTTTCTATTCCTCTTCCGTGACGCTTTTATGGAGGAACGGAATAAATAGATTCCTTATATAATATAAAGAAAAGACATTAGACTATGTTATATCAATATATCAATATAGTTACATATATTTCACAACCGTACACCCAAAATTTCGATAAATATATTTACTTCCATCTGTGATATAGTGGCTGGTGAAAACGTATTGGTGAGCAGGAGCCCAGGCGAGGAACTACGAAAGGTGCAGGTGACAGGCGGCTCAACCTACATAGTGTCGCTGCCCAAGAACTGGGTGGAGCAGATGGGGCTACAGAAGGGGAGCGTCGTACGGATAAACCAGAAGGACGACCTCACCCTCTGCCTCCAGCCCCAGGGAGCCGAGACCGGGGACGGTATCCGAAGAGCCATCATCAACCCCAAACAGGACGACACCCCCGAGAGCATAGTCCGCAGGGTGGTCTCTGCGTACCTAATGGGCTACAACGTGGTTCAGCTGAAGAACAGCCAGCAGAGAATCGACAGCAGCCAGAGGTTCACCGTGAAGGACTTCACCCGAAAGAAGCTTGTGGGCACCGAGATACTCTCGGATCTGCCCAAGGAACTCACCCTCCAAGTGCTTCTCAGCTACGCGGAGCTCTCGGTAAAAGACGCGTTGAGGCGCATGAGCATTATAGCAGCCGCCATGCACAGGGACGCGATAACCGCCCTCGGCACGGAGGAGTCCAGCCTGGCACGGGAGATCGTGGCCATGGACGACGAGGTGGACCGGTTCAACCTCTACATCGTGAGGCTCCTCAAGGTGGCCGTGACCGACAGCCACGTGCTGAAGGAGAGCGGCCTCAAGTCGCCCCGCGAGTGCCTAGGGTACAGGCTCATAACCAAGTCCGTGGAGCGTATGGCAGACCACGCCGTGAACATCGCCCATAACCGGCTGGAGCTCACCCTAAGCGTAGTGAACGACGAGGTGCTGGAGGAGTTCCAGAAGCTAAGCGAGTTCGCGCTTGAGATATTCGAGTCAGCCATGGACGCGTTGTTCGAGGCGAACTATGGCTTGGCGGATAAGGTGCTTAACAAGGCTGAGCAGACGCGTAGACTCGAGACGGAGGTCCTGTACAAGATAGTGAAGCACGCGCCCCCCGAGGAGATGCCCGCCCTCAGGATGATCGTGGAGAGCATCCTGCGTACGGCGGAGTACGGCGCAGACATAGCCGAGGTGGTCCTCAACATGACCATCAAAGACGCCGTCGTCGAGGCGTAGGGCTCGCTAACCGAAGGTGTGCCGGAAGGCCGCCTCACCCAACACCTTTCCAGTCCCGTCTAGGATCTCGAAGGACAGTTCATACGTCCTTCCCGCGACCTCCTTATAGAAGATCACCGTCATCATATCCGTGCCGCCTATCTGCCACCCGTGGCTCGGCATCGATTCGCCCGGGTAGATGCGCTCACCCTGCAGGATCAGGCCGTCGTTTCCCTTCATGCTTGGGCGGTACATCCGCCGGTAACTGTGCGTCCCGTTGGACAGAGTCATCCTTACCATAGCCACGTAGGCGGGCAGCTTGTCAGGGTTGTATAGCTCCGGGTAGAACTTGTCCAGCACCGGCACATCGTTTAGGCGCCCATACTTCGGACGGTAGCCTGTGGCCTCGACCGTTGACGGTGACTCGACGTGGCCCGTATGGACGCTGAAGAAGCCTATCTTTCCCTCACCGACGCGTTCCAATGTCAGTTTCTGGTAGGGGTACAGGTGATCTGGGTCTAGGTATACTTCAGCTAATTTTAACGAGGCGTTGTCAACGGTCACCTCGTAGTTTGACCTGTTCAACCCCAGATAGTAGACGTAGCGGGATATCTCGTCGTCGGCGACGAAAGCCTGCTTAACCCTTCCGCTGTGGTCCTGTGAGGCAGCGGAGACGGCGATTACCGCCACCAAGAAGGCGACCGCCGCCCTGTAGAGGCCCCTCATGGCGATTCTATTGTCGCTTCAAAGCGAATATATGTATGATCCATCGAGTAAACCGTCGGCGACTGAGAACCTTTTTTAAGGCTTGACGCGTCGGTCTTAATCCGCTGGGACCGTGGTCAAGCTTGGTACGATACGCGGTTCGGGTCCGCGTGATC
>CAZEMD010000053.1:0-9697 GCA_964513225.1 uncultured Candidatus Bathyarchaeia archaeon
TAAAACCCCCCGCGCCACCCCCCCCACCCACAACCAACTCCGGGGTAAGGGGGGGGGGGTAGACGAGAAAAGGCGAACAGATGCCCCTTCCACCGAAAGAAGCCCCCGAAACATCTCTTTCAAATCCAATCACATACAAAAATGTAATCCACCGAACACAAAAACCCACCCCAAAAACGCTTACTCCCGTAACCAGGAACATCCCCCACCAAGAATTTTTTTCCGTAATTCCAAGCAACATGGTACAGACACCCAACTCAAACGTTAAATCCACCCGACCAACCTTAGGCTAGACTAAAATGGCAGCCGCCTTCATCAAAGAACTCGGACAAGTCTGGAGACGCCAGACACGCAGCTGGAGAACCGTCGTCACCCGCCAGATCTTCAACAGGTTCTTCAACGAGCTCACTCTACAATACGCCAACATCTACATAACCCTCCTAGGCGCCTCCCCCGTCCAGCTAGGCGCCGTAAACAGCGTCATGGGCGTCGCCCGATCCATAATCTCCATACCCCTGGGCGTCATACGCGACCGCTACAACATACGCAAGATCTACCTCTTCGGCGTCGCCATGATGGTGTTTGTTCCCCTCCTCTACGCCCTGGCGCCCAGCTGGCAGCTCATATCCCTGGCAATCCTCCTCTCGGGGCTGGGCATGATGGTGGGCAGCTGCGTCCTCATCTGCGACCTAAGCCTCCCACCCCGAGACAGGGCCACCGGCAAGGCCCTCTGCGAGGGAACCGGCGCCCTACCCACCATACTCGCCCCCACCGCGGCCGCCACACTCATCACCCTGTTCGGCGGCATAACCGTCTCCAGCATACGCAGGCTGTACTGGATACAGTTCGCCGCCAGGCTGCTGCTCTTCATATACGTCTACAGGAACCTCACCGACGTGGAGAGGCCCAACAGCGCCCCCAAGGGCCTCGACTTGGCGGCCGAGTTCGGCGAGGTCTTCACCCGGGGCATCGCGGTCAAGCGCTGGATACTGTTCCAGAGCGTCAACAACTTCACCATGACCATGCTCACGACGTTCAGGTACCCCTACATCTACGACGTCAAGGGCGCCAGCCCATTCATAATAGGCGGCATAGCTACCGCGACCCTCGTCACGGAGGCCGTGTTCAGCACCATAATAGGCAGGTTCGCCGACAAGATGGGGCGTAAGAAGGCGTTCTACATACTCATACCGCTGTTCAGCGCCGCCAACATCGCCCTGATACTGGCGCCCACACCGGCGTGGCTGCTGGTGGCCGGCTTCCTCATGGGGTTCAGGATGATCGCCGGCTTCAGTTACGGCTCCATGACACCCGAGCTGGTGCCACCCGACTGCCTAGGCAGGTGGCGGGGCCTCATAGGGCTCTTCACCGGCCTGGCCTGCATACCGGCCCCCGTCGTCGGAGGCCTCATATGGGAGCGGCTGGGCCCCGAGTGGGTGTTCATAGCCATAACCGTGATAGACCTGCTGGTCAGGACGCCCCTACTCTATTCTGTGCCCGAGACCCTCGGAAACCCGAGCGAGTAGTCTAGTCTACAGCGACGCGGCGTATCTCGTACTCCCCGGGCCTCCTATAGCTGAAGCCCTTGTGCGTTATCTCCAGAAGCACATAGTCGGGGTGGTCGAAGGTGTCGAAGTAGCTCTGGGCCCAGCCGATGAGCTCGTAGACCAGCTTCTTGGTGGCCCTGTCATCCACCTCCTCTGCGGTGGCCTCACCCCGTATGAAGCCGTCCCCGTCTTCCCCCTCCAGGGTCATGTAGTACTCGACCCGTGGGTTCCGCCGTATCTGGGCCAGCTTCGCCGCGTTCACGCCTCCCCTGGCGCCCGTGATCATGTAGAACCCCCCGCCGGTCTTGATGAGGGTCATGGGGCGTACACGGGGCTGCGGGCCCTCAGCCGTGGCCAGGTAGACCACCTGCTGCTCCCCGAGCCACGACAGCACTTCCTCCAACGTCAACTTTCCTCAAAAGAACCATGCGATAGCCCCGGATAAGCGTATCAATGTACGGCTCATGAAACCCCACACCTTGACACGGAACCCCATAAGCCTTCAGGGTAAGCTATAAGGACGCATTCACACATCTTCACGGGATTCGATGAAGGTTGTTAGATCCAGCCAGGCTCCCTCAGAGGAGATGACAGGCGGCATATTCACGGGCACGATAAGGATGACCCCGTTGATCAACGCCGATGCCGGCGCAGAGCAGCTCAAGTCGGCGCTCGTGTACTTCCCGGCGGGGGTGAGGAACAAGCTGCACAGCCACACCCACGAGCAGATACTGTTCGTCACCAAGGGTAAGGGGGTAGTCGCCACCGAGGAAACCGAGCACCCTGTCGGACCCGGGGACATAGTGGTCATACCCGCGGGGGAGATGCACTGGCACGGAGCCACAGACGACGCAGACTTCGAGCACCTCTACGTGGTGCCCCTGGACAGCAGGACCACCTACTAGCCAGAAGCCAAACCATTTTTATTGGAAAATCATTTTGCCTTGAAAAAAACTCATGTTTTTCCTCGATTTTCCGAGTCTCGATAAGTGGATAACCTTATGCGCTTCAGCCCCACACAACACATGAGAAACGATGGCTAAGATGGTGGGGCTGGTCGGCAAGGCCAACGTGGGCAAGAGCACCTTCTTCGGCGCCGCCACCCTAAAACCAGTGGACATCGCGGGCTTCCCGTTCACCACCGTCAAGGCAGACAGGGGCGTCGGCTACATCCGGGCCCCCTGTGTCTGCCGCGAGTTCGGCGTCCAGGACAACCCCATCAACAGCGCCTGCGTGGACGGGGTGCGCCTCATCCCAGTGGACCTCATAGACACCCCCGGCCTCATCCCCGGCGCCCACCAGGGCAGGGGCCTCGGCAACCAGTTCCTCGACGAGGTGCGCCGCGCGGACGCACTCATCGTCGTGGCCGACGCCAGCGGCGCCACCGACCTCAACGGCCAGCCCGTCGAGCCCATGACCAACGACCCCGTAGACGACGTCAGGATGTTCGAGGACGAGTTCGACCTATGGCTGCGCGCCCTCATAAGGAAGGACTGGGACAAGGTGAGCCGCACCGCCCAGAGCAAGAAGGAGCACATAAGCAGACACCTGGAGGAGCGGCTCACCGGCCTCGGTATCAGCCGCGGCCAGATAGCCTACGCCGTCCAGGAGGCGGGGCTCGACGGCTTCAACAGCGTGGCTTGGACAGGCGACGAGTTCACCCGCTTCACCACCCAGCTCCGCAGGGTGAGCAAGCCCCTCATAGTGGCCGCAAACAAGGCCGACAGGGAAGGAGCCGAGGAGAACGTCGAGCGCATGAAGGAGGCCGGGTACAGGGTGGTGCCCACCTGCGCCGAGGCCGAGCTGGCGCTGAGACGCGCCGCCGAGGCTGGGCTCGTCCAGTACACCCCCGGCGACCAGGAGTTCAACGTCACGTCCCCGGAGAAGCTGAACGACGGCCAGCGGAGAGCCCTCGAAAAGATAAAGGAGAAGGCCTTCGACAAGTGGGGGGGCACCGGCCTACAGGACGCCATCAACCAGGCGTTCTTCAGCCTCCTCGACATGATAACCGTGTACCCCGTCGAGGACGCCGAGAAGCTCACAGACCACAGAGGCAATGTGCTCCCAGACTGCTATCTTGTCACACGGGGAACCACCGCCAAACAGTTCGCGGCGGAGATACACACCGACCTCGCCGAGGGCTTCATATATGCCATCGACGCCCGCACCAAGAAACGCCTCGGCGACACCTATATCCTAGAGAAAAACGATGTGATACAGATAGTCTCGGCCAAAGGCCGAAGATAGGTGAAAAAAATGGTCAAGGTACTCGTATCCGACCCCATCCACGGGGACGGCGTCAAGATGCTCAGGGAAGCCGGCCATACGGTGGACCCACGGACAGAGATAACGGCCGAGGAGCTCAAGAAGGTCATCGAAGGCTACGACGCCGTAGTCTTGAGGAGCCGCACCAAGCTCACGGCGGAGGTTCTGGAGAAGGCGGACAGACTCAAGGCCATAGCCCGCGCCGGCGTCGGCCTCGACAACATCGACACAGGGTACGCCGAGGAGAGGGGCATAGAGGTTTTCAACAGCCCCAAGGCGCCGTGCAACGCCGTCGCCGAGCTGGTCATAGGACTCATGCTCAGCATGGCTAGGCACATCAGCGTCGCCGACAGCACCATGAAGCAGGGCAGATGGGAGAAGAACAGGCTCACCGGAATCGAGCTAGGCGGCAGGACCCTCGGCGTCATCGGGTTCGGCCGCATCGGCTACACGGTGGGCAAGAAGGCCAGAGCCCTAGGCATGGAGGTCCTAGCCTACGACGTCCTCATGGACAAGCTACGCCGCTTCGTGGAGGAGATCGGCGCCAACGACGTGGACCTTGATACGCTGCTCGCTGAGAGCGACTTCGTCACCGTCCACGTGCCACTGCTGCCCCAGACCAGGCACATGATCAGCACCGAACAGTTCGAGAAGATGAAGGACGGCGTCTACGTAGTCAACGCAGCCAGGGGAGGCATCGTGGACGAGGTCGCCCTCAAGGCCGCCCTGGACTCCGGGAAGGTCGCCGGGGCGGCGCTGGACGTCTACGAGTCCGAGCCCAGCCCCGACCCCGAGCTCGTGGAGCGGGCCAACGTGGTCTGCACCCCCCATATCGGGGCCGGCAGCGTCGAGGCTCAGCTGGGCAACAGCACCATAGTGGCCGAGAAACTCATCAAGTTCTTCGGTTGAGCGTTATGATTACTATACTGGGTGCTGGGCTGTCGGGGCTGAGCGCCGCGTACCACATTGGGGACGGCTACACGGTGCTGGAGAAGGAGCCTGAGGTGGGCGGCCTCTGCAGGAGCGTGAACATAGACGGCTACGTGTTCGACTACGCCCCCCACATACTCTTCACCCGGGACGAGTACACACGGGATCTATTCTTCAGCCTCCTCGGCGACAACCTCCAGACCCACGAGCGTAGAGCCTACATCTACATGATGGGCACCTACGTGAAGTACCCCTTCGAGGCCAACCTTAGCCCCCTGCCGAGAAGCGTCATCGACGAGTGCATCCAGGGCGTCATAGACCGGAGACAGGGGGAGCCCCGGAACTTCATGGAGTGGATATACTCCACCTTCGGCGACGGTATCGCCAAGCACTACATGGTGCCCTACAACCAGAAGGTGTGGAAGCACCCCCTCACGGACATGAACACCGACTGGATCGCGGGCCGCGTTCCCTCTCCGGGCGTCGAGGAGATGAGGAGGGGGGCCGAGGGGCGGCAGGACCGGGACTTCGGCCCAAACGCTGTGTTCTGGTACCCGAGGCGCGGCGGCATTGGCGTCTTAGCCAACCAGCTGTCTAGGGGCTTGGACGTCTCGCTGGGTTCCAACGTCACAGAGCTCAAGCCCCGCGGCGACGGCGTCAAGGTGGTCTACATGAAGGACGGCGAACAGAGAGAAGTGGAGTCGGATCGCGTCCTCTCGTCGCTTCCCCTGCCAGAGGTAGTCAAGCTGATCGGCGAAGCCCCCGAGGATGTGCACAGGGCGGCGGAGAGGCTCGTACACAACTCCCTGGTATGCGTCATGGTCGGCGTCAAACGCCCCAGGATCACGGACAAGCACTGGCTCTACTTCCCCGAGAAGGACCTCGTGTTCAACAGGATCAGCTTCCCCATGAACTTCAGCCCGGAGACGACGCCGGAGGGCCGGAGCAGCATCCTCGTAGAGGTAACATACAGGGACCACATGGACGTTGAGCAGACCAAGGAACGCGTGCTCACAGACCTAGCGAAGGTCGGACTCATCGACGCCGACGACGAGGTGGAGACCTGCACGGCGGCCAGCTTCAAGTACGCCTACGTCATCTACGACCTGAACCACAGGAAAAACGTTAACATAGTGCACAGGTACCTTGAAGATAACCACATCACACCCATAGGGAGATTCGGCGAGTGGGAATACCACAACATGGACAAGGCGATACAGTCGGGGAAGAGGGCAGCCGAAGCCCTGGGCCGCTGATAAGCGTCGTGGTCCCCACTTACAACGAGGAGAAGAACATCGAGAGATGCCTGCGGTCGCTGCACGGCCAGACCATCCCACGGGAAAGCATAGATATAATAGTCGTTGACGGGGACAGCCTGGACAGGACCCGAGAGATCGCCGAGAGACTCGCCGACAAGGTGATCACCCAGACCAGCCTGGGCGTCGGCGGCGCCAGAAACGACGGCTTCAACGTAGCCGAGGCCCCCCTCGTCGCCACCACGGACGCCGACTGCCAGCCCTACCCGGGGTGGCTGGAAGCAGCCCTGAAAGGATTCGAGGAAAACGACGTGGTAGCCGTCACAGGGTTCCTGGACCCCAGCGACTGGGGCGACATGACGTGGGCCGAGAAGCTCGCGTACCAGGCCTTCTTCAGTCTCAGCAACGCCATCCTCGTCGCCCTCAGGGTCCTCGACGTGTACCACCTCTGCGGGGCCAACTCCGCCTTCAGGAAAACCGCGTTCCAAGAGGCCGGCGGCTACCTCTCCCTCGCCTACGCCGACGACGTCGAGATATACAAACGCATCAAACACAAAGGCAGGATCAGACTGCTTCGCGACATGACCATCCACTACAGCGTCCGCAGGATCAAGAAGCTGGGGCTCCTAAACTACATACGCCTCGTCTTCAAGATGGAGTGGGACGTCACCGTGAGGAACCACAAACCCATGAAAGGCGACTACGCCAGACAGACATACGAATAAAAATTTCCAGATATGACCTGTAACAGGTCACGGAAAAAAGCAGCTATCTATTGCCCGCTACCCAGCCCACGTCCTTGTCGGACCTTATAGCAGGGTGGCTCGGGTCAACCATTACTATCTCGAACCACTTGTACTGGCCGTCCTGCCAGACCCAGTAGCTGTTCAGCACCTCGAGGTTAGGGTACTTCCGGGCGGCCCGCTCCTCGGCTATTAGCCTCTTGCTCTTCGCCGGAGTAAACTTCTTCACGCCCATGCGCTTCTGCCTGCGCCCGAGAACCGGCCTGATCTTGCGTCTGCCGCCCCTGCGTACACGTGTGCGGACCACGACGAAGCCCTTCTTGGCCTTGTAGCCCAGGCTCCTGGCTCTGTCCAGCCGCGTCGGCTTGTCCGCCCTCACGATGGTGGGCTGCCTGCGCCAGAGTATGGCCCGGCTCTTCATGACCTCGCCTACGTAGCTGTCGTCGGGGCGCTTCCACGCCTCCCTGAGATGCCTGTACATTGAATATTCTCCTCGATGGGCTATCAAACATCATTGGTTCATATTAATAAAGGTATAGACGGCTCGGGGAGAGATGAAGCGCCGGGCCCGCTATACTCCAATCAGCGCGTACGCTATGAAGAGGGGCGCGAAAAGGGACGCTATCTGGCTGATGACCGTCACCAGCGTGTTAAGCGAGGGCCCCGCCGTGTCCTTGAAGGGGTCCCCCACCGTGTCGCCTATCACCGCCGCCTTGTGGGCGTCCGAGCCCTTGCCGCCGAAGAAGCCCGACTCGACGTACTTCTTGGCGTTGTCCCAGAGCCCCCCCGCGTTGGCCATGAGTATGGCCAGGAAGAACCCGCTGAATATGGCGCCGCTCAGGTAGCCGGCCAACGCCTTTATACCCGCGACGAAACCCAACACGATGGTACCCATAATCGAGAACACTATGAGGGGCAGCAGCTCGGTGAGGGCGCCCTTGGTCGCTATGTTGACGCACTTGTTGTACTCGGGCGTGCCTGTGCCCTCCATTAGGCCGGGGATCTCCCTGAACTGGCGGCGAATCTCCTCGATCATCCTGTACGCGTTCTTGGAGACCGCGAGGATGATCATGGCCGAGAATATGACGGGGACGCTCATGCCGATGAAGACCCCCATCATGACCATCGGGTCCATGAGGTCGAACACCACCGTGGTCCCCACGATCCTCTTCACTATCTCCTGGTAGGACGCCAGCAAGGCCAGAGCCGTGAGGCCAGCCGCGCCTATGGCGAAACCCTTCGTGATGGCCTTGGTGGTGTTTCCCGCAGCGTCGATCTCGTCGGTGATGTCCACGACATCCTCGCCGAGCTCGGACATCTCCGCGATGCCCTTGGAGTTATCGCCGATCGGACCATAGGCGTCGCCGGCGATGATGATACCGGCGATGCTGAGCATGCCTACAGCCGCGATGCCGACGCCGTAGACCCCGTAGAGGGTGAACGCGATGGCTGACCCGATGCCTATCCCGAGGAACGCCGGGAAGCAGCTGATGAGTCCGTAGCTGAAGCCCGTCAATATGGTGATGGCTGCGCCCGTCTGGCTCGACTCGGCGGTCTTCTTGGCGGGCGACCTGTTGATGGAGGTATAGTAGTCGCTCGTCAACCCGATCACGGTTCCGGCAGCCAACCCGGCGATGTTACAGTACCAGATCTTCACGTCGTAGCCGAGAATGATCGTCGCGCCGTAGGTCAGCACGGCGAACGCGAGAGTCGTCGCGTACGTACCCATGTTTAAAGCCTTACCCGGGTCGCCGTCCTTACCCACCCTGACGATCGCTATGCCTAAGATGGACGCCAGTATGCCTAGGCCCGCGTAGACCAGCGGCACGGCCTCAAGGTACTGGATAGGCAGGGTCCCGCCCAGGATCATGGCCGCCATGATGGCGGCCACATAGGAGTCGAAGAGGTCCGCCCCGGATCCGGCGCAGTCGCCCACGTTGTCGCCCACGTTGTCCGCGATGACGGCGGGGTTACGGGGGTCGTCCTCAGGGATGCTGAGCTCGACCTTCCCGACGAGGTCCGCGGCGATGTCCGCTGTCTTGGTGTAGATGCCGCCGCCTGCCTTCATGAAGAGGGTGAGCGTGCTGGCGCCGATGCTCATGCCGAGGACGATCTCCGGGTCCTTGGTGAGCCAGTAGATTAAGCTGACCCCGAATAGGGCGAGCCCCACCACCATGAGTCCCATGACGGCTCCGCCCCGGAAGGCTATGGGGAAGGCCTCGGTGAGGCCGCCCTTCTTGGCCGCGTTGGCGGTTCTGACGTTGGCCTTGACGGCGATCTCCATGCCGATGATGCCGGCTAAACCGGATAGTAACGTGCCGAAAACATAGGTTACCCCGATCTTGAGGCTCAGGGCGGCTGAGAGTATGACCGCCATGACGACTACGAAGACGCCTAGGTACGTGTACTCGGTCTTAAGGAACGACCTGGAGCCCTCCCGGATCCATCCTGCGATCTGCTTCATCCGGTCCGTCCCGGCGTCCTTATCGTTAACATACTTGAACAGGAATAACCCGATAAGGATCGAGATTATCGATGCGGCTGGCGCGATCAGCCATGCTTCTGCCATTGCACTCATTTCCTCTATTAGTTTACTGATATCGCCTTTAATCGACTTGGAATATATAAAAATGTGTGGGGTAAAAGGCGCGTATTTACCCTTTTCTGTGCTGTACGTACTGTCGCCGGGGGATCAGCCGCTGGGGCAGTATCAGGAACGCTGTGAGGCTGCCCGCGAAGCAGTATAGGAGCTGGAACGGCGTCAGAGGCACCACGTGGAACACCTCGTTTAGGAACGGCACGTAGATTATCAGGAACTGCAGGCCCACTCCGACTACAACCGAGACGAAGAGCATCTTGTTGGCCGTGACGCCTTTCCAGCCCAGCTGGAAGATGTGCTTGGTCTCGCTCCTGCACTGGTAAGCCAGGAGGAACTCGAAGAACACGATGCTCGTGA
>CAZEMD010000054.1:0-9635 GCA_964513225.1 uncultured Candidatus Bathyarchaeia archaeon
TACCTTCGCTCAACGTGAGCGTCGCCACGGCCATAGTCCTCTACGAGAGGCTGAGACAACAAGAAAACGGGTAAGAAAGGATGGTCAGCGTCTGCTATATGCGTTGCTGACGATGAGGACGCCGATTGCTATGATGAACAGAGGCCAAAGCGTGTCCCATCCAGCCCACCAGAACATGTCCTCCAGCAGCGTCGAGAGACCCATAAGAATCAGAAACGCGCCTATGAGCAGCGGCCACGTCATCCTGTTCCTGCCGCCGAAGCATTCGTCGTCGAAGTCCCAGTCCCGTCTCCTACTAGTCCTGTACGCCGGGGGACGGAGGCTGGCTCCGCAGTTCTTGCATACCTCCGCGTCCTCCTCGTTCTCGGTTCCGCATTTCGTGCAGTATACCAAAACCGTCACCTAGGACGCTGATCGTCATCCTCTTATAGAAACGTTACTCACGGAACGTCACCTGTAGCCGTCTGGGCAGGGCTCGGGGCAGCGGCTGCACACCCTCATATGCTCCTCCTGGGACACCCTGACGCGCGCCGCCACCCAGAACAATATCGACGTCAACAGGTAGGCTTCAACGAAGAAGCCGGCGCCTAATTCTCTCAGGGAAGCGGCCAACATGAATGCGCCGAAGACCAACGCGACGTTCAGCACCATGTGGAACAGCGGGCTGCCCATGTCGATGAAGTGCTGGACGAGCCCCAGGGCGACGAACAGGGCGCCCGTGTAGAAGACGATGACGGGGTCTCCGACGCTGAACCCGCCGAAGAAGCACAGGAACCCGCCTATGATGGCGGAGACGGCTCCCAGGGCGAGCCCCGTGCAGCCGGCGCATAGCGCCCTGCCGTACACCCTTAAAACGTGCCCGCTGAACTCCGGGCAGTCCGGGTGGTGACCCACGAGCCTTGGGTTTCGATCCGCCCCATGACTCACCCCCCTCAGCGTCCATGGAGCCACGGCGACGACGAGCCCCACCGCACATATGACTATGAAGAGTCCGCCCGTTACCAGATTCTGATAGATAAAAGTGATCCCTGGGGCGTTTGGATTGAACGTAAGCAGCCCGAGTAGCACGAGGAGAAGCAGCCCGAGACCGACATACAGCATCTGGGTCCTCCTCTCGGGCAGGGCGTTCCTGATGAATCCGTGGTACAGCCTCCCCGGGTCCGGGACGAGGAACGGCGTCTCTTCCCTGTATATGCGGTACTCGTCGCCGAACCTCTCCTCCAGGTCCGGCTCCTCCCTCAGCTTCACTATGGCAACGTTCAGCAGCAGGACCAGGGGTGTTATTGATAGCGCCATCCCCGGCGACTGGAGCAGCACCCCCATCGCAAACGGGAGCAGAGAGTAGCCCAGCACCATCGGGTTCCTCGTGTAGGCGTAGACGCCGGACGTTACCAGCCTGCTGGTCTTGGCGTCCTCGACGGCCTCGCCCCAAGGCAGACCCCCTCCGCGGCAGTACAGGAGACGCGTAGACCTCAAACCGACGCCGAGGCCGAAAATGAACACGGTTACACCGATGTAGAGGTTCCACGGAAACGCAGGGAAACTCCGTAGACCAAGGACGAGGTCCACCTGCCTACCGCCGACGTAGGTGATGACGGGCATGGCGACGAATATCAACAGGTAAAGCGCCAGCTGCCTAGCCTGCACGGACGCCGTCCGGGTCATTTCATCATCAACCATGTCCATCGCCTCAGAATAGGCTTTTCAGTTGCATGAGCAGAGCCTGCTTGGATAGGTAGGCGTAGGTGCGCCGGGTGACGGGGTTCCTGCTGCCTATCCCGCGGAACCTGCGGTCCCAGCTTCCGAAGAAGTCCTCGTAGCACTTGTAGAGCTCCTCTTGGACCTCCTCGCGTGTCAGGTGCATGGTGGGCATGATGGCGTGGACCATGTCGTAGTGGGCCCAGTTGTCGTCCATGATCCAGCCGCCTCGTCTCGTCTCCTCGTATACCTCGGTTCCGGGGAACGGGGTCAACACGAAGAACGAGGCTATGTCGGGGTCGAGCCTGTCCGCGTACCTTCGCAGAGCCTCGATGGACTCGTGGCTATCTCTCCTATCGCCTATGATGAAGGTTCCTTGGATGAATATGTCGTTGTCCCGTAACAGCTTCACGGCTTTCATGGCGCGTGTCTCGTCTATGCCTCTGCGCCTGAAAGAGTTGAGGGTCTCTCTGTTTGGGCTGTCGAAGCCCACGAGGGCCCAGACGGCCCCCGCCTCGCGCATAGACGCCACGGTCTCGGGGTTCTCCACCACGTCGTCTACCCTGACCTGGCAGAACCACTCTATCTCGTCCCCCAGGCCCCTCTCTATGAGGCCCCTGCATATCTCCCGGGTCTTCTCGCCCATTCCGAAGTTGTCGTCTGAGAACCAGAAGAAGCGGCTGCCGTACTCGTTGTAGAGGTGCTCGAACTCGTCGACCACCCTCTCGGGGGATTTGTGGCGGTGCCGCCTCCGCCAGAACCTCCACTGGCTGCAGTAGCTGCAGTCGTGGCGGCACCCCCTGGAGCCCTCGACTATGGCGAAGGGCTTTCCCTGGTCGGCCATGAGGGAGAAATAGTAGCCCGCCATGTGCTCAGCGACCTTGTGGTACGCCGGGTATGGGAGCGTGTCGAGGTCGCCTATGAGGGGCCTATCCGTCTGATGATGTATACTCTCACCGTGTCTCAGTGAGACCCCTAGGACGGCTGCTGGCCTCCCTTCCTTGACGGCGCGGAGTAGCTCTGTGAACGTCTCCTCCCCTTCTCCCCGCACGACGTAGTCTATGAACGGGTAGGCTCTGAGGGTCTCGTCGGCTTGAGCTGTGAAGTGCTGGCCGCCCAGAACCGTGACGGCTTCAGGGTTCATCTTCTTGGCCGCCTCGGCGGTCCTGACGGCGTAGAACGCGTTGGCCGTGGCCATCCCGGAGGGGGCTACCACGTCCGGCTCAGCCTCCTCTAGTCTCTCCTCAAGGCCGTCCCAGTCGAGGCCCTCGCTCTGGCTGTCCACGACCTCCACCTCCGCCCAGGGGAGGCGCTCCTCGACGTATGCGGCGAGGCAGAGCAGGCCGAAGGGCGGCGGGATGTACTGCCCCATGATGAACCAGAAGTCCTTGGGAGGCTCGACGAGAAGCACCTTCATGGCGGCTCACTATTTAAGAGACAAGTTGATGGGTAAACATGTTAGCCAAGCCTTAAAAAAGATGGACATCGAGAACCATTTTATTCCGCCTTTCCCTGTGGCTTCCTGCTGATCCAATGATCCAAAAGGCTGAGGGGCTGCTGTCTCCCATCAACGTCATCGTTTTAACCGTCCTAGTGGACATGACCGGGTTCGGGATAATAATACCGCTCATACCCTTTTACGCGCAGAGGCTGGGCTCGGGGCCCTCCGGCATCGGCGTACTCCTCGCAAGCTTCAGCGTCATGCAGCTCCTTTTCTCACCGCTCCTAGGCAGGATATCGGATAGCAGGGGCCGTCGGCCGGTCCTGCTCTTCAGCATACTGACCTCCGTCGGAAGCTTCCTCCTGTTCACGTTCGCGGAGAGCTTCCTCCTGCTCCTCCTGTCACGGCTTATCGCGGGCCTAGCAACCGAGGGCGCCGTAGCCCAGGCGTACGTGGCGGACATAACAACGGAGGAGGAGCGCTCCAAGGGAATAGGCATGGTCGGGGCCGCCACGGGTGTGGGGTTCATCCTCGGCCCAGTCATCGGGGGCCTCCTCAGCCCGTACGGGCTCAGGGCTCCGGGGTACGCCGCCGTCTTGCTGGGGGTGCTGAACCTCTTCTTCGTGATGTTTTTCCTGCCTGAGCCTGAGGGCCTGAGGAGCGCCGAGGAGCCGCGTGGGCTAGCCGAGTCCCTGTCCGATGTACTTGACGCATTGAGGGCGCCCCTGACCGGCCAGGTGTTGACCATATTCTTCGTCATAACCCTCTCGTTCGCCGCTATCCCGGTGATAGTGCCTCTGCTGGCTATAGACTTCTACGGATTCACAGAGGTCGAGATGAGCTACGTTTTCATATTCATAGGTTTCGTCCAGGTGCTCCTGCAGGGCTTCGCGATGAGCCGACTCGTGAGGACGCTTGGGGAGGAGAAGCTCATAGTCTTCGGGCCGCTACTGATGCTCTGCGGCGTGTTGCTGATGCCTCTGCTCAGGGGCCTGGCGTTCTTCGGTCTCAGCATAGTGCTCGTCTCGGTCGGGGTGGGGTTGACAAACACCAGCGTCCCGAGCTTTATCTCCCTCATGTCGCCGCCGGACAAGCAGGGAGGGGTGCTCGGGGTGACCCAGTCGGTGGGGAGCGTGGCACGCATCCCCGGTCCGCTCATCGGAGGGGTGGCGACAGAGTTCGGCGGTATAGGGCTTCCCTTCTACGTGAGCGCCTTCCTGCTGCTCATCCCGTTCCTGCTTGGCTGCAGGGTGTTCAGGGCGTGCACCATCAAAGGTTTACTAGAGCCCTCTAGTAGCCGTCGGCGTTTCCCAGGCGGCGTGGATCGGCCGTTCCACTGAGCAGCCCCGTCTCGCGGTCCAGCCACACGGTCTGCATGCTCCCCATGGGCCAGTGATACTCGCCCAGGGGCCTCGTCATTATTCCCATCCTCTTGAGCCCTTTGATCACGTCAAGCGGTAGCCGGCTCTCAGCTTCTATGGTCCAGTCGTCCCTTATCGGCCAGAACCTCGGAGCGTCTATCGCGGCGTAAGGCTCCCAGCCATGCACTAGGACGCTGACGAGGACCTGTGGGACGGTGAATATGCAGTCGCCGGGGGACCCGAGGGCCATCCAAGGCTCGCCGCCCCTGAGCACCAGCGTGTTGGCGATGGCGTGCTGTGTCCTGCCGCCGGGCTCGGCGAGGGCGTACCTCTCCCAACCTATGCCGCTCCCCGGCACCCCGTCCACCACCACGCCGGGGATGCCCGCGCCTCCCGTCTCCATCATCTGAACCCAGTTGCCCATGGGGTCCACGACGCTAAGCTCGCAGCTGTCGTGGGGCACGTGGCCCGTGCCGGGGAGGCTTCCCCGGTGAGCCGCCTGGCCGTGGGTTAGCTCCAGGTACCGTGAGAGGTCACGGGTGGGCCTGCTCCCTCTCCAGAGCTCCGCCGTCACCCTGTGGTACTCCGCCGAGAGCAGGGCCTCCGTGGGGTTCTCGTAGTAGTCGGGGTCGTGGATGAGGTTCCTGTCGTTGTGGGCGCGGCGTAGCGTCCATGCCATGAGGGCCAGAGTCTCGGCTGACTCCGTGTAGTGACCCGTCTCGACTAGGTCGAAGTTGTCGAGGACGCCGATGAGGAACCCCGTGTAGAAGCCCCCTCTCTGGGGCGGCGGTATACCGACCACCGTGTCCTCGCCGCAGGGCACCCTGACGGGCTCCACCCAGATGGGCTCGTACCCTGCGACGTGCTCAAAGGTTATTCCCCAGCCGAGGCTGTTGGCCTCCTCGACGAGCTTCTCGGCCCAACGCCCCTCCGTGAAGTAGGCTGCCCCCTCCTCCGCCGACGCCTCTAGGATCTTCGCCAGGTCGGGCCGCCTCCAGAGTTCGCCCACGGGCACCTGGAAGCCTTCGGGAGCGTAGTGGGCTCTCCCAGAGGGGAAGAAGGTTCTCCCTCGTAAGGTGCTTGACCCGCCGCCGGCTCCGCCGTAGAGGAGGGCGTACTCCCAGCTCGTCACGACGTGGCCTTCCCGTGCCGCCTTCACGGCTGGCTGCACAAGCTCCCTCCACTCCATGGACCCGAACCGTTCAAGCATCGCCCCCAGCCCAGCAGGTGAGCCGGGGATGGCCGCCGCCGTGGTCGGGGCGTAGGGGTGGGGGCAGAAGGGCGGCAGCCCCTCAGGAAGAGTCGGGGAGGCGTCCATGAAGTAGGGGCGCCTGGTCTTGGCGTCCCAGTAGAGGAAAGACACGGTGCCGGAGTGGGTGGTCATGTGCGGCTCGTAGACGGGGCCGGCCAGGCTCCCGGCCACGGCGGCGTCCACCGCGTTGCCGCCCGCCTTGAGCACGTCAACCATGATCCTGGTGACCTCCGGGTGGCTGCTGCTCACCATCCCGCGTCTCCCCGTCACGACCTCCTTCGGTCCCTGCCTGGGCTGCATCGTCATCGTTGATGAAGACGTGCGCGACCTATATGAAGCCAAGGAGGGGAGGCGGGAAACCCTCATTAAGAGATGAAGCGGAGTCGATACCATGCCGGAGAGCGAGACCCTGCCGGGCTGGGTCTACAAAGACAGGAGGCCCACAAAGGACCGGGAGTACTTCGAGAACATGACCAGGTGCATCTTCCAAGCCGGGCTGAACTGGCAGCTGGTCGCCGACAAGTGGCCCAACTTCACGGAGGCGTTCGACGGGTTCGACGTAGACAAGGTGGCCGCCTACGGGCCGAACGACGTGGCCAAGCTGCGAGGAGACAAGGGCATCATCAGGAACAGGCAGAAGATAGAGGCCACGATACTCAACGCGGAGGAGTTCAAGCGCATCGCGGCGGAGCACGGCAGCTTCCAGAAGTGGCTTGACAGCATGGACAAGGGCAACAACTATGACTACGTGGTCAAGAGGCTCAAGAGCAGTTTCAAACGGGTGGGCACCGGCACCGCCCACATATTCCTGTGGAGCGTCGGCGAGCCCATACGGTACGACCCGAGCGTCCATGGTAGGCGGCCCACGAAGATCGCGTAACCCCACATTTTTTCCTAGTATAAATGATGCAACCCTGTTTCTTGAAACGGATCAGGGACCGGTATCAAGCCTATAGTGTAAGCCTAGCTAGGGTGCGTCCGCAAACCCCATTTATACACCAGCATCTTGGATCATCCGCCCGGGGACGGTAATATCTTTTAGAAGGGGAAGGAGAAAAACCGCCCCCGTGCGCCCCATAAAGAGCTATACTTTCTCGGATGCAGCTCGCCTATAAAAAAGAGTTATTGCGGCTTGGTGAATATGCGCCGTGCTTCACCCATGAACTTTCTGATGGGCAGCTCCTGAGGGCACTGCTCCTCGCAGACACCGCAGGAGACGCACTGGTCCGCGTGGGCCTCGGGGCCTATCTTCTCCCAGTATCTATCCTTTATCTCGTCGCTCTGGCCGCTCATGTAGTACTCGTTGTACATGCCCAGTATCTCCGGGATCTCGACGCCCTGGGGGCAGGGCATGCAGTACCTGCACGCGGTGCACCCGACGAAGCCCAGCCTGTTGTAGGCGTCCTTCGCCTCCTCTATGAGCCTCAGCTCGTCGGCCGTCAGTGAACCTGCGCCGCTTCGGCCGGCGTACTCCACGTTCTCCTGGACGTGCCTCATCTCGCTCATGCCGCTGAGGACGACGCTCACCTCGGGGTGGTTCCAAACCCACTGGAGGGCCCACTCCGCCGGCGTCCTCTTCTTCTCGGCCTTGGCCCAAACCTCCTGAACGTCCTTGGGCGGCGTCACGGCGAGCTTCCCGCCCTTGATGGGCTCCATGACGACGACGGCGAGCCCCTTCCCCGCGGCGTATCTTAGCCCCTCGACGCCCGCCTGGTACTCTATGTCCATGTAGTTGAGCTGTATCTGGCAGAAAGTCCAGTCGTGGCTGTCCACTATCTCCTTGAAGAGCTCTACGTCGTCGTGGAAGCTGAACCCCAGGTGCCCTATCTTGCCTTCCCTTATCTTCTCGTCGGCCCAGCTGAACACGTCGAGGTCCCTTATTGTGGGCCACCTGGTGTGCCTCAATCCGTGGAGCAGGTAGAAGTCGATCTTGTCCGTATGGAGCTTTTCCAGCTGCTCGTCGAGGTACCTGTCGAAGTCGCCTCGCTCGTTTATGAGCCACGTGGGCATCTTGGTGGCTAGCCTGATCTTATCGCGGTAGCCGTCCTTGAGGGCCTTGCCGACCAGCCTCTCGCTCTCCCCCTGGTGGTAGGGATACGCCGTGTCCAGGTAGTTGACGCCGTGGTCTATGGCGTACCTGATCATCTCTATTGCGTTGGGCTCATCTATGTTGCTCGTGTCGCCCCCTATGACGGGGAGCCTCATGGCGCCGAAACCCAGCGCAGACACCCTCCAGTCTAGTCCTCCGAATCTACGGTACTTCACACCTTGCACCTAAAACAGATGAGATGTGAACGGAGGCATCACATATAGAAGTTACTCAAGGCCCATCACGTCCCTTGGATGGACCCTCTGCACCAGAACCGTCCCGTCGTAGTCCTTGTCCTCGCTGACGATGAGCCCGATGTCGTTCTCGAGCATGGTTGCCACGTTTATGGCGTCCTTCGGTCTGAGGGCGTGGATCTCCATCACCTCCATGGCCTGCATCAGGGTCGAGTACTCCATGGCGTGCTTCGACAACCCCGGTAATAGCATTAGGTTGCGAACAACTCTCAAAGCGTCTACGCGCGGGATCAGCCTCGACAGAATGAAAAGGGCCTCCTCCAGCGTCTCGAGGCTGGTGGCTGCTTTAATCTGCTGCTTTGCCACCGCGTCCAATAGTTCTAGGCAGTGCCTGTGGCTCTCAGAATCCTTATCGACGGCGCTGATGAAGGTCGTGGAGTCTATGAAGTAGACGGGTTTCTCAGGCACTCTGGGCCCTGCCTCTGATGAACTCTTTCAGGCGCTCCTCGTCTGAGAGCCGTTTCAGCTCTTGGGCTGACAGCCCGATGGAGATACGCTCCGCGAGCCCATGCAGGTCCTCTAGGGGGTCTTCTGGGGTCTCCTTGATTCTTAGGGTGATCTCGTCTCCTTTCACTATCATCGTCACTTCGTCTCCTGCCTTTACGTCGTACTCCTCTCTGATCTCTTTGGGCAGTACGATTCGGCCCTGTTTTCCGATCCTCACACGGTACATCTGTGCCACGGATATTCACCAGTGTCATTACTGTGGTTTGTGGCACGTTATTTAAAGAGTGCCATATTCTAGTCAAGCGCCGCGGGGTGATGAACTGACTTTTATCCTCGGCCGGCCTCTAATGTTTGATAATCATGGAGTCCGAGAGATTCGAGAGGGTCATGGCGGTGATGCGCAGGGACGTGCCTGACAGGGTGCCGTGGAGCGTCTGGGGCCACTTCCCAGCCGTGAACTGGCTGGACTACTACAGCTGGGAGCTGGCCACCCGCAGCGGCGAGGAGTCCGCGAAGGCCCACATGGCGCTACTACGCGAACTCGATTATAAGATGGACATGCTCAAGGTGACGCCCTACTACAGGTTCATGGCCATGAAGTGGGGCAGCAGCTTCGACTTCAGGGGCAACGAGGAGGAGGCACATACACTCAGCACAACGGTCAAGGAGCCAGGCGACTGGGAGAAGCTGTGGGTCCTCGACCCCATGAAGGAGCTACGAGAGTACGTGAGGTGCAACGAGGTACTGGCGCGGGACCTGCGCAGGATACCCTTCATATACACCATACCGAGCCCCATCATACAGGCCATGAACGGCGTCGGCACCCCGGAGCGGGTCATGGAGGACATGAAGAGCAGCCCCGGCGCCTTGAGAGCGGGCATGGAGACCATCACGGAGTCCACCATCGAGTTCGCGAAGGCATGCGTGGACGCCGGCGCCGCCGGCATATTCTACGGGATCGGCGGAGGCGGCAGAGTCTGGCGGGAGCTCTCCAAGGAGCAGCTTGAGACATACGCCTATGGCTACGACAAACGGGTACTGGACGCCGTGGACTGCCCCATAAAGCTCATGCACATCTGCAGCACCCCCCAGG
>CAZEMD010000055.1:0-9486 GCA_964513225.1 uncultured Candidatus Bathyarchaeia archaeon
GCTATCCCGTAGCTCTTCAGCGGGAAGACGCCTATCAGCGTCGGGCACTTGTACTTCTCCACCTCTTTCAGGAACTCCTTGGTCTTGTCGATGTCGAACATGGTCTGGGTCTGAATGAAGTCGGCGCCTAGCTTGGTCTTGCGCCCTATCTTCAGCACCTCGGGCATCAGCGGGTCCGCGTTCGGGTTACCCGCTATACCCACGTTTATCCCGACCTTGCCGTGGATCTCGTTCCCGGCGACGTCCACGCCCTCGTCTATCATTCTGTGCAGCAGGTACACGAACTGGGCGGAGTCCAGGTCGTACACCGAGGCTGCGCCCTTGTTGTCGCCGAGGACCGTGTGGTCCCCGGAGATCGCCAGGATGTTCCTGATCCCCAGGTACGCGGCCGCCAGCACGTCTGACGTCAACGCGAGCCTGTTCCTGTCCCTCACGGTCATCTGATACACCGTCTCCAGCCCCACCTCCTCCTGGACCTTCCACGAAGGTACAAGGGAGTTCATGTAGGCGTAGGCCAGAGGGTTGTCCGTCACGTTGGCAGCGATCACGTAGGGCTTCATAGCCCTGGCGCTGACCAGTATCTCCTCTATGCCCGTCACCTTCTCGGGCTCCAGCTCTCCTGTGAGGACGAACTTGCCTGCCCTGATGTCCTTGACGAGTTGGCTGTACGCCGGTCGTTTATCGGCCATTTTAACCATCCCCTAACCATGTACGTACTCATTTTAAGAACTTTTTATCAACTAATATTAAATATGCCTAAATATAGAAAAATTATGTACTTGAGGCAAGCTATACTTTACGTTATCCTGTTTGAGGCATCACTTAGATTATCCTGAGCCCCGCTAAACCGTGGCCTCCATATCAGGGGATATATCAACTAGATCGATTGATAAACAACAATATGCCAGCCTAATCTAAGACAATTCTTATGTAACAACCTCTCAACCTCTAACCTGCAAGGTAAAAACTATGAAAGAGCTGTGGAGTTGGGGGAGATGTGAGGCGAAGATACTCAGTCTAAAGGGCCGACTAGGTTTTTCAAGAGACTCTGAGTTAAGATTTCTAGGGCTCGGTTTGAATTTAGAAGATGGATCAGTCCATGATTATTTGACGAATCTCCCTATAGAATCAAGATACCGTGCTTTGTCGGATATCTACTGTATTTTATCCTCATATGCGGACGCCGAGCCTGTGCCTGAGGCATCGAACCTAGTTACTTCCAAACAACTGCAGGGCGGACAGTATTGCAACGTTATGGTTGGGCGTGCAAAGTCATTGCTCCAAGACGTGTTTGGATCCCGGTCTGAGATGCTTGTCAAGTGTGCCATGCTCCTAGGCGGCTCAGAGGTAAATTTTGGCTATGGTGATCACTCTGTTGAGATAAAATCGCTTCCCTTGATTCGGCTCACGATCGTTTTATCGGAGGAAGACTCAGAGTTCCCAGCGTCAGCGCAGATTTTCTTCGATGAGTCAATTACCCGTTATTTGGAGTTAGAGCAAGTTGGAATGCTATCCATACTGATGGCAAATAGATTGGAACAGGCGTACCTAAGTTTATACAATAAGAAGGAAAACGAAGAAACTTGAGTTTCCAGATGTCAGAATCTTACAGCCTTTTCATGGGCTATACCTTTTTTAACCCATAATCAGGTTCAACGATTTTAATATTCGTATTACACCTTCAAGGTGTATTATATAACAATTTTAAAGCACGTAGTTTATTATCTTTAGAATGGCAAAAGGGAAAGGAAAAACTATCGTCGTTACTGGAAGAGGGGGAAGCGGGAAAAGTACGTTTACGGTTCTTACAACGCGGTTTTTAGGAGAACTTGGGTGGAAACATCTACTTATCGTTGATTCAGATCCTGATGAGAGTTTATCCTCCATGCTCGGCGTAGATCTCAAAGGACAAGGAAAAGTAACTATCTCAGACGTATTCTATGACATCGTCAAAGAGAAAAAGATGATTAAAAGCAGTAAAACAGGACCAACCTACAATCTTGAGTCAATGCTGTTCGAAGAGGCTCTATACCAAAGCAAAGATTTTGACTTTATAGCACTGGGACCAAAATGGTTTGAAGGCTGCTACTGTGCACCTGATCTTTTCTTGGGAGAGATAATGTCAAGATGGTCCGATAACTATGAGTACATCATCGTGGATTCCCCTGCAGGGGTTGAACATCTAAACAGAAGAATAACTAAAAACGTGAAAGATTTTTTTAACATTCTTGACCCCTCTAAAAAGAGCTTCGACAACGCTAAGAGAACCCATAGGATCATAGAAGAGGTTTCAATAAACTATGAAAACTACTATCTTGTAGGAGGCTTTCGTTTTCCTGAAGAACTAAATAAAAAGGCAGAGAAACAGCCGTTTAAATATCTAGGAAAGGTAGCACATGACGAAGAAGTAATGGAAAAAAATTTTCAGGGCAACTCTCTTCTAGAATTACCAGAAACTTCACGAGCATATAAATCCGTTAAAGATATCCTAAGAAAAGCAGGATACGATAAGAAAGTTTTATCGCTCTCTGATCTCTTAAACGTGTAACTTAGGCGTTCTTTTAAAGGCTATAGCTCTGTATTTTACACCACGAATTACCTTCATATCTAGAAGTAGGTGGATAAAAACTTCAAGCGTGGACAAAATTTGTGACCAAATCGCAGAATATATAATGAACATAAAGGGACCTAATAGGATGGACATCAAACAACTCGTTGATATTTTACTTGATTTCGGAGGAGAAAAAATACTCAATTACTGTGAAGAAGAGTTGAAGAAAGGCACGTCTCCTTATAAAATTTTTACTGATCTATCAGAGGGGTTGGAGGAGATTGGCAGGAAATATGAAAGTGGACGTTACTTTACCTCCGATCTCATCGTCTCAGGCAGCAACATGAAGAAGGCCGTAGAAAATCTTAGACCCCTATTTAAACAGGAAACAAGTCAAGTCAAAGGCAAGGTTTTGATCGGTACAGTCCAGGGCGACGTGCATGACATAGGGAAAATCATTTTCTCAATGATGTTACAATCTAAAGGATTCCAAGTAATAGATCTAGGGGTTGACGTAAAAATTAACACATTCATAGAGGGTATCGAAAAGTTCCATCCAGACATTCTAGCTATGTCCACTCTTTTAACATCCACTCAATCTAATATGGAGGAGGTAATCGAAGCGTTAGAGAAGGCTTCTCTCAGGGACAAGGTTAAGATCATCGTTGGCGGTCGCCCCGTCGATAAAAAATTCGCGGCGACTATAGGGGCGGACGCATATGGTAAAGACGCAGTCGAGGGAGTAAGAGAGTGTCTCTCCCTGTTAAATGGTGTTTAAAATGGACTTGGATAAAGACCTAAGATTATACGTAATATACAGCGGTCCTTTTGGAGAACAGCTGATAAACAACTTTGCTGCTCACGGCCTTGGAGACAAGATTGTATGCTTATACGAGTTTGAACCCGAAACAATCGAAATGGAGCATCCAGATGATCCAGATGTGCTGAAAAAGATCTGGGACAACCCCAGTGAATACGTACCCCAGAACCTTCCCGTGATGGACTGCGACTTGTTGATAGTACTAGGCATACACCCTCTACTCGGAGACATTATTCCAACAATAGCCCAAAAACTGAACGCAAAAGCCGTTCTTTATCCCCTCGATGACAGCAAACGCATCCCAGAGGGGCTAAAAACTATAAAAGACGATCTCGAAGCCGCGGGTATACCTCACGAATTCCCTAGACCTTATTGCCTAATGGAAGAAAGCGACAACGAAATAATCAATTATCTCTGTAAAAAGTTTGGTAAACCGAAATTCAATGTTACCCTTGACGAGGATAAACAAATAATCAAGGAAATAGAGGTGGTGATGGATACTCCATGCGGTTCTGCAAAAAGCGTATCCGAGAAACTGGCTTACTATTCATACAGTGATATGAAAGCTTTTAGAGAAAAAATCACCACAGAGCACGAGAACGAGGAGAACGATAACTACTGTCTGGCCTCCATGGATCCTCTTGAACCCTATATGCAAGAGGCCGGTGATATCCTTGTTGAAAGCATATACGAGGCGTGTGGGTTCCCAACTATTGAAGATCACATCATGGAAGAGATGGAAAAGAGAGGCGAGATCTCCTTGAAGGATTTAACAAATCTCCTAGCCTACGAGTTGAAGGCATGTGACGCTCCGAACACGGTTGAACGTGGAGTAGAGAAACTAATATCCGAGGGGAAAATTAAGAGAAAAGATGCGGTTTTATCTATCTCTTAGCTGATCCTATATTTCTCGAAGGATAATTCTTTCATGTACTCGTATGAAAAGTCAGGTATGCTCTCAAGACTTTTATGCTCCGTCTTTTCCTCGATTTGGTAAACCTCCCTTCTTCTCGATTTCGAAAGCAGGGCTTCCCTTGCTCCCTCTAAGGCAGCGTTTCCAACTCTTTCTATCTTAGATAGCTCGATGTCAGGTAATAACCCAATTTTCTTGGAGTTCTCCACACTTATGAAGTTGCCAAATCCTCCTGCGAGGTAAATAGTATCCACTTCTTCAAGCGTCGAATCAAATAGCTTAACCAAAGTTTTAACTCCGAGAGAAATCGCGGCCTTAGCTAGCTTTAGTTTATCGATATCCTCCTCGGAGATGGTTATTGGGTTATCCCTATCAACTATTACGAAGGAGTTTCTCTCTTCAGTGAATCTTCCACGCCAATCAATGATGTCTCTATCCAGCATGTTAGCCAAAACGTCGATTAGCCCTGAACCACAAATCCCTATCGGAGGCAAATCTCCGATTGTTTCGTAGTGTACCTCCAAGTCTTCATCTATAGACACGTTTTTTATGGCGCCCCCGACTCCGGCTACTCCCCATTTTATTCCAACCCCCTCAAAGGCTGGTCCCGAGGCGCATGATGTGGCGATCATCCTTTCCTTGTTCCCAATCACGATCTCTGTGTTCGTCCCTATGTCTATGGCTATGTTTAGACCTGATTGCCTATGGAGGTTGGTAGCTAAGACTACGCTTATACAATCTGCTCCCACGAATCCGCTTATGAGAGGCATCCCATAGACGACGGCTTTCGGGTTTATTATCAGCCCTATCTCCTGAGCCCGTTTATGAACACCTGTCTTCATATAAGGCGTATAAGGTGCTTCGCCCAGTCCTTTAACTGGCATACCAAAAAATAGATCCCTCATCGTGGGATTTCCAACTATAACGGCTTCATAGATTTTGCTGGGGTCAACCGGTAAATGTTGAATCATTCCATTTACGGCTTTTCTGATTTCTTTTTCGAGTGGTTCTTGTCCATGATTCCTTGCGTAGGTTATCCTGCTGATCACATCGTTTCCGTATTTCATCTGGGGGTTTTCCCTAGAAACAACGATGACATCCTTCCCGGTTTCGAGGTCTGTGCAATACATCGATAATGTCGTCGTCCCTATGTCAAGTGCGAGTCCGAGCAGCGCTCCCTCATAGACGCCTATCTCTTTGTTGCGCCAATATACGGTGTTTCCCTGTGAAGGCAAACGTGTTACATAGGGATCGAGTTCTATTTTTTTCCTTTTTCCTGTGGGTAGTATTGTGAAAGTCCGCTCAGGAACTATGACAAAGAGGTCCTCGTCGTCTCTAAGAACCCTGGCTTGGCAGGATAGTCGGTATTCAGGTTGTCTTATGAACTCTCGTTCTGTGTCTGTTAGGGGGCTAAGTAAATTTGTCTTGTTGACCTGGACTAGACATTGTTTGCACTCCCCCAACCCTCCACAGGATGCGTTTATATCCACGCCGAGGTCTCTGAGGTGTTCAAGCAGTGTTTTTCCTATTACTAGTTCCTTTTTTCTTGCGTATCCTTGTACATATAGATGTCCCATCATTATCAGACCTGAGGGTTTACCTCAAGTTTCCTGATAGAAGCGTTTATCAAGAAAGCTCTTGACCCCCGCTGAGTCCTTTGGACCTACCAACACATCCCAGCCTGAAACCATCTCAGTTTCACCGCTTATCCTAGCCGCGAGTCCAGGGGACACGATCTTCCTATGAGTCACCATGTCCTCTAAGCCAGTCTCTTTTATAGCGTCATTCACCTTATCAGCGGTCAACTTTCCTCCAGCGACGGCGGACTCTACGCTTATCCCCTCAGTATCAACCACAAGCATATAGCAGTCTATATCTTTGACGTCCTCTTGGACCGTGTAGAAGGTAAGAGCAAAGTTGGTTGTATATAGAACGGGTGAGTTCTCATCAGGCTTACCGAATGTTCTAATGCCTGGCTCAACGGTTACAGGTTTAACTGGATCTGTGTATATGTTGGTTCTCCATATTACTATTGGTAAGATAGTCCACATATCGACGCTGTTTATTATCAGTATGTCTGCGTATCTGCTCAGTAGAATTGATGAAATATAGGACTCCTTCCACGCTTTTATCTCGGGTTCTTCGTCTTCCCCACACCAAGCAGATATCGGGGTTCCTAATAGAGGAAAACCTAGGACGTCATCTTTTCTTGATATAGCACTTCTCCTCAACATCGCGAAATTATTCAGAGTATCTCTTAGTCCTTCATCAGGCATTGTTCCCGGATCAAGGACTATGTTTTCGATTCCCTCCTTCATAAGGGAGTCCGTTAAAAACATTAATCTATCAAGATCGTTTGGCGCTGACACTACGATAGGGCATTCATATTTTTTAGCTAGCTTAGACATCTCTTCCCAGTTTTCTTGGTTTGCGGCGTAGATGAGAGGACTCTGGCCTTCGAGAGCTATTAATCCCTGTTCAATTACGTCGGGGCTAAAGGAGCATAATACTATGGGCATTTGTGTCACATCTGACACCTTTTCGACACACTCCCTGAACTTCATTGGATCGTTTGAACTGGAGCGTATAGCGATCAGGTCTAGGCTGAGGTCCATGCCGATGTAGCGGTACCCCCAATCGCTGGCCTTCTTGACTTTAGAAAGCATGGCGTCTTCAGGCATGGTGTCGCTGACGGATATGGCTATAGCGGTGGGGTTGCTATACCTGAACTCGTGTCTGTATAGAACGGTCTTTCCACCGATCCTTACCTCACCGTCCTTACTTCGTAGCCTTATCTCTCTTACAGCAGGCCTCAACAGCACCTCTAGCTTGTCCTGATTTTCCTCGTATTGAGCTTCTTCGAACAGAGGGGTACATTGTTCAAGATCCATTTTCCTGTCTGCGACCATCGTTGCGAAGGCGAAACAGGTGTCCTCGCCGCATTTTCCGCAGTTTGTTTTGGGAAGTAGGTTGAAGACGTCGAGAGGGCTGATTTTTTTTGACATTGTTTAAACAGCCTCCAGAGTAACCCAGTCTTTAGGGGTCCCCTTAGCTTCCTTATCCATCAGCCATCTGGCTACTTCCTTGACGGTTTTTATGGCGGCGGGGTGAAGAGATATGAACATGTCTACCCCCGCGAGGAGGAAGGTTAGAGTTGACGTGGTTTCCCAGAGGGGGCCTCTGAGCATTCTCGGTCCAAGTCCAGGATCTTTTCTCCAAGCCTCTCTGGCGGCCCATGAGTTAGATGTGGCTGCAGCCATCGGCATTTGAAGTTCTTCATCCGCCCATAACGCCGAAAGCCGCATCCTCTCCATGATGGTGAAAGCGTACTCTATCCCGTAGCCCAAAGCCGCTGACGTTGGATCTATAACTATTTTTTCTTTAGGAATATACTCCAGGAGGTTTCTATTCAGTTCCTTCTGCTGGTTTATGTCCAGCGACGTCCACGAGAGGACAGCGTGATCATGTTCCTTTGCGGCGATCGCTATCGGTTCATAAAGATCGGGTGTCGCTGAGCTGAGGAGGACTCTTTCTCCCTCAGCGACCTCCGCCATCTTTGAAAGTAAGGGGCCATCCTTCTCCGGGGACCCTGAGCCTCCGATGATTATTGGCACGTCTACGGCCTGTAATACATCCTCGACGACTTTTGCGGATTCACTTATAGGCGTATCATTGATCAGCGGATCCGTGCTTATGAGCTCTATATCTATCATGTCTACGTCGAATTTTTCCACGTATACTCTTGCCCACTCAGCCGGATCTTCCATTACCTCGTCGAAGTGGATTCTAACCGGTTTAGGGACGCTGATTTTCATATCGAAGACGTCTCCTACGACAACCGGTGGGTTAGGTTTTTCGTTTTCGAAAGAGTAAAACGGCGGTGTTTTAGATCCTCCGAGAGTAATCGCTCTGCTTCTCGTCCCGCCTTCCGATTTGGTGGCGCCTAGTACAACCTCGACAACTTCGCCTCGATAGGTGTTAACTGGGGGGACAAATTGATAGGCTGCTTCCTTTTGCGCCTCCACCATTGGAGCTATTTGTCTATAAAGTTGTGGATTTGATACCAGTGTAGGTAGAGTAAAGTCTAGGCGGTCGATCTCGAAGTCTACGTCTTCTATTTCAATCTCTTTCATATTCTTAAGCATGCTAAAGAGACTATCATCAAATGGGTTCATCTTTTTCTTGTTGTTCTTCACTTGGAATACCCCCTACTCAATTTTTTTAATCCTAATCCTATCTGCATGTATCCTTACGTTTTCTAATGTGAATCTATAGCCTCCGACAGTAGTTGTGATGCTGGAGAGGGGCGCAAAGGGCATGCCTCCGGGCGCTTCCTCTATTGCTTCAGCCTCTTCGGGGGCCTTTTCGAGCGCAGCCTTCCATCTATCAACTACGGGGTGCTGTGCGTCCTCTAGATAGTTTTTTAGTTCCTCTAGGCTAGATACATCTTCTTCTGTTGGTATCTTGTTTTTTACTTCCTCTGGTATGAAGTCCATCACTCTTTCCTTGACTTTCTTCGGCACCCATACTATGCGGTCCCATCCTCCATCCACTTGGAGCAGCTTTGGGCTTCTCATGTACTCGATGCTTAGCCCGTGGAATCCATCTACCTGTGTTCCGCCGGCGGTGGTATCGGCCATCGTCGAGAAGGGTAATCCGTTGACTGTTTTTCCCTTGAAATCTCTGTCAACTACCCCGAGCCCATCCACTTCCGGTATGTAGAATGCGATGGCCTCGAAGCAACCGCACGATGTGTGGGGATAGCCGAACGCGGTATACAGCTGGACCCTATTTACTTCTCCAAGCGTCTTCTCCTTGGACATCTCGTTAACGCCCGCGTATTCTCCTGTCCAATCGTCTAGGCATTCCCCTTTCTCTACGGCGAAGATCGGTCCCTTAGGGTCGATTCGCGCGGCAGCCCTTCCGTCAAACCAGCTTATGGCGCCACAGTTGGCATAACGCTGAGGAGTGATGGTGCATACGTGGGATGGCGCGAAGGATTGACATAAAGTACATCCATAGAACACATCCGCTTCAGAATCTTTCATTCCCCGGGCCCGGGCGTCTCTGGCGTCATAGACCTCTTTGGCTTCGGCGAGTCTCTTCTTAACCTCTTCAGGGTCGGTTATGAAGGTGATCTGTATCTTCTCGATTAGGGGCATGTCTGTCTTGTATAACCTCATTATGACTTTGCCCATATGC
>CAZEMD010000056.1:0-9477 GCA_964513225.1 uncultured Candidatus Bathyarchaeia archaeon
TCGACGAGATACTACCGTCAAGCTTCATTTAGACACACTGATCACCATAGCTCCCGAGGGTTAGCTACTTCTGGATCAGGGAACCATATGACCTATTTCCTAGCAAAGCCACATACAACACGGGGGAGAGGCTGCCGCACATGCCTGCCTACGATCTGGGTGAGGTGATCAGAAACCACTTCTACGTGAGACAGGTATACTCAGCCGATAGAAGAGATGCTGGGGACTGCCTATTCTCGTCGGAGGAACTCCACGGCAAATTAGCATGCATATACGACAGGCTCGGCGTCGAACCACGGATGGAAGACGAGCTGGGCGTAGTGGTGAAGCTACCGAGTAACCCCAACCCCATACTCAGGGACCGGTGGCACCCTACAACCATCAAGAAAACAGACGAACGGCCCTTGGCGATGAGGCTGGACGGGCTCGCCGGGTTCCTGAGAAACGAGGTGGTGCTGGCGACCAAGACGTGGATAAAAAACTTCGAGTCCACACCGGGGGACGACGTAATAATCTCCCCCTGCGTACCGGTTCCCGACTTAAGACCCATAAGAAGATAACAGCCCATACTTCAGCGGAGCCAACAATAACCGTCACGGATTTTTAACAGCCACCCCTCATCACCCTTTTTTTGGTTTACCTATATTCATGCACCCAGTTTACGGGGTTCTACAGGGAGCTGAACATCGACCCCGGGGTGGAGCTTTCCCCCGCCGGGACCGTGGACCTGTTCAAGCTGTACATGGATAGCACCGACTACTGGCACGAAGGCGACACCCTCGTCGTCCATGGAACCATGCACCGCGACAAGAAGATGTGGTTCCTCGACGACTACAGCGGCATCGAGTTCCCCGGCTGGTTCGACCCTGAATGGATCCCGGAGCACGGAAACGTGGCGTGGATATACGGCTACGCGCCCGCCCCGTGCGAGATGAGGGTGTCCCCCGACGAGATGAAGTGGGACAACTGGTTCAACGGCGACTGGATATACGGCTCGACGCTGCAATACAGAAACTACGCCTAACCCCCCTTTCTTTGTTAGAAGCGCTCGTAGCCTTTATCTCGGCCATCCCCCATGAAATACCCATGAGGCCACACCAGGACCTCCTCCAGGGAGCCATCGACCTCCACCTCCACGCCGGTCCCAGCGTCTTCCCGCGCCTCATGGACGCCGTGGAGACCGCGGAGGCCGCGAAGGCCTCCGGCATGAGAGGCATAGTCATCAAGCACCACCACACACCCACCGTCGACCGCGGCTACCTCGTCCACAGGGCCGTGCCGGAGGTGGAGGTGTACGGCGGGGTCACCCTCAACTACGCCGCCGGCGGGCTCAACCCCTACGCCGTGGACGCCGCCCTCAGGCTCGGCGGGAGGATGGTATGGATGCCCTCCGTGGACGCCAGAAACCACAAGACCCACTTCGGAGAACTGGGCAAATACGGGCCACGCCTAGACTACGACAAGCCCAGCGTATACAGAGACGCCCCCGGCATCACCGTCCTCGACGAGGAGGGAGGCCTCAAACCTGAGATAGACCAGATACTGGACGCCGTGGCGGACCACGACGCGGCCGTAGCCACCTCCCACCTGGACCTAGGGGAGTCCAAAGCCTTGGTGCGGGAGGCACGGAGGAGAGGCATCAAGACCGTGGTGACCCACGTCAACTTCGTCACGGCTTCGCTCTCGGCTGAGGACCAGCGGTGGATGGCGGAGAAGGGGGCGTACCTGGAGCTATGCTACTCGTCCCTGTCCCCCGCATGGAGAAGCACGTCCATCGACGACGTCGCCGAGACCGTCAGAGAGGTGGGCTCCGAACACTACATACTGGCGAGCGACCTGGGCCAGGTCCATAACCCCGCGCCGCCTGAGGGGCTCCGCATCTACGTCAGCCTGCTCCTTGAGCGAGGGTTCGAGCCCGAGGAAATCAGGGTCATGGTCAAGGAGAACCCAGAGAAAGTACTGGGTCTATATTAGGATCTTAGCAACTTCGTTGCATGCGACACGACGGCCTTGGCTTGGGGATCGACGCGTCTAGGCTAAATGACGCGCCGCGTCGCCTCGACGCCTTCACCGTACACCATCTTCAGGTACCCCAATATGTTTGATAGATGCTCGTCAACAGTCTCCCTGTTTATCCCCACGGGGCACCACGCAAAGTACAGTGGGTTCACTGTCCCCATCTGGATGGACGTCCTTGCCGCCGGGCCGAACAGGACGCTAGCCAACACGCCCTCATCGTCCCTGAGCACCACGTCGTTCTTAACTAGGACCTGTACCTTGCCGTTGAGCTTGACATACTCCTCGCCATCGTCGGCCAGATCGTAGACAAGACCGCCCTGGACCGCGTCCATGTCGTGCCCCGACGTCAGGACCCTGTCCTCCAGCTCGGCCATG
This sequence comes from uncultured Candidatus Bathyarchaeia archaeon, assembly GCA_964513225.1. Classification (GTDB taxonomy): domain Archaea; phylum Thermoproteota; class Bathyarchaeia; order TCS64; family TCS64; genus RBG-16-57-9. Next base: position 2,395 of record CAZEMD010000056.1, read on the forward strand.
AACATGCAGTCCACATGGGTCGAGACCTGGGGGAAAGTCCTCCTCTTCTTGACGCTCTTGATCTGGAACTCGATGGGGGACGTCTTGCCCCACCTGTCGAAGTACCCTGCGTACGCCTGTACGACCGGGTCTTCCCCGGGGTCCGGGTAGTCATCCCTGATCCTGACCTCCAACTGGCGTTTGGCCTGCTCTAGGCCCGGATGCATTTTCGTGTTCCGCTGGTTGGCTATGGTCAAGCCACCGAAGACGGCCGTCGGGTACATTATCTTTAGTTCGGGTCTGACCGTGAAATCCATTCCGTGTCATACTATGACATGAAGTATGAAATATCTATGGTTTAGTTCAGGCGTCCAAATAGTTTGAAAGGATTCAAGGAAACGTAAAGGGTTCCTGCCTAGGGGTACTCTATCTCCACGCCCACCTCGTTCCTCCGCAGGAACCCGGGCACGTAGGGAGGGTTGTACTGCATCAGGAAGGGCACTCCCTTGGTTTCGATGCTCTCCGACTCCAGCCATCCCAGGAGCCTCTCCGTCTGCCTCCTCACGCTCTCCTTCCAAGCGAACCCCCTGAACCTGACCGTGGCGACCACACGCTCAGGCACCTTGCTGATCTCCACCCTCCCGTCCGTGGGCTCGGGCACCGTCTCCGCGTCGTACTCCGACGGCACCATGAAGCTCATGGACCCGGAGTCGCTGAACACCGGCGACGTCATGGCTATCTCCTTGGACGTGATGACCGGGCTCGTCATAGCTATCTTGGACCTCGAACGGTTGGCGCCCGTGATGTACTTGAAGAGGACGCTGAACCTCGAAGGGGCGTCCCCGACGGTGGCGACCAGCATAGAAGGGTATCTCCTGATCTCATACTCCCCGTCGCCCCGTAACACCGTGTACTCCGCCGTCTCCACCATCACCTGATCCTCTCCTTGAACTCCTTCTCGACCTTCCTCAGCTTGGGCTCGATGACGTACCGGCTGTAGCTCTGCCGCCTGTTCCTCTCGTAGTAGTTCCTGTGGTAGTCCTCGGCCTCGTGATACCCCTTGAAGGGCTCCACCTGGGTCACGATGGGCAGGCCGAAGACGTTGCTCTCGCCCAGCTCTGCTATGAACTCCACGGCGGTCCTCCTCTGGGCCTCGCTGTGGTAGAAGACCACAGACCGGTACTGGGTGCCCACGTCGGCGCCCTGCCTGTTCAGCGAGGTCGGGTCGTGCATCGTGAAGAAAACCTCCAGGATCTCCCTGTACGTGATCACCTCGGGGTCGAATGTGACCTGCACCACCTCGGCGTGGCCCGTGGTCCCCGTCACAACCTGCCGATACGTAGGGTTCTCAACGTGTCCACCCGAGTACCCGGGGACGACCCTGAGGACTCCCTCGATCTCCAGGAAGACCGCCTCTGTGCACCAGAAACAGCCTCCGCCTAGGGTAGCCAGCTCCTCCATATCTAGTCACGGGGAACCGCGTTCTATAACGGTTTACCAAAAACGATGCATCTGTTGCCTGCGCATGGAAACGGTGCGCCTAGACGCCCTTCCACATCATGGATTCTCGAGCAGGTGTTTCGCCAGAATCTGGCTGGACATCAAAACCAAAGGCAGCCCTATGCCTGGGTGCGTGTAGTGCCCGGTGTAGTAGAGGCCTCTGAGCTTCCTGCTCCTGTGGCTCGGCCTGAAGACCGCGCTCTGAGTCAGGGTGTGCACGAGCCCCAGGCTCGTCCCCCTGTAAGCGTTGTAGTCCTCGACGAAGTCCTTCGGGCCGAACACCTTCTTCACAGCCTCGTGGCCGATGATCTCCTCGCCCGTCACCCGCTCGATGTGTTCCACGATCCTACGGTAGAGCCTATCACGGGCCTCGGCCGTGTCCTGGAATCTGTCCGAAACCGGTATGAGTATGAAGACGGTCTCACCGTTCTCCGGGGCCACCGAAGGGTCCGTTCTGCTCGTGACGTTTATGTAGTACGAGGTGTTAGCCGGCCACTCCGGGTCCTCGACGTCGTAGAGCTTGTCGAAGCTCAGGCTCCAGTCCCCCGCCAGGTACAGGTTATGATGTTCGAGGCTGTCCAGCTTCCTCGTCAACCCGATGTAGATCACCGCCGCCGAGGGGGAGTAGAGCTTGGAGCCCCAGTAATCCTCGTCGTATGATACGTCTTTCCCGTCGAGGAGGTTCATCTCGGCGTACGGGTAATCCGCGTTGACCACAATGGTGTCGGCGCGGTGCACACCCCTCGTGGTCTCGACCCCCGTCGCCCTCCCTTTCTCGGAGAGGATCCTGGTCACCTCTTCGTCGAAATGGAATCTGACTCCTCGTTCGAGGCAGAGCTCGTGGAGCTTCTCCACCACCTTCCCCATCCCCCCCATGGGGTACCATACGCCAAGGTTCAGGTCTACGTGGTTCATTATGTAGTAGATGGACGGGGTGTTCCTGGGGCTCCCGCCGATGAACCCGATGCTGTACTCGAGGATCCTCTTCACCTCTTCGCTTGAGAAGATGCCGGATATGTAGTCGTCTATGTTCCCGAAGAGGGGGAGCTTGAGCCCCTCCCTGATGAGCCTGCCGTCGAGGAGGTTCACCAGTTGATCATAGTCCCTCATCAGCAGTTCGTCCACGGCTATCCTGTAGTCCCTCGCCGCCTTCTCCAGGTACTTCCTTAGTTTTTCTCCGCCCCCGTCCTCTAACCCGTCGAAGAGCTCGATGTTGTCTTCAACCTTTGAGGAAACGTCCATGGTTTCTCCGTCTTCTAGGAATATGCGGTAGCTGGGGTCGATTCTGACCAGCTCGTAGCATTCCTCTATCTCTAGGCCCAGTTCCTTGAAGTACTTCTCGTAGATGTCGGGCATGAGGTACCAGCTTGGGCCCATGTCGAAGACGTATCCAGCCTCTCTGTAGAACCTCGCGCGTCCCCCCGGCGCGGAGTTCTTCTCGACCACTGATACCTCCTTCCCGGAATCAGCGAGGAGCGCGGCGATGCTCAGCCCCCCGACGCCGGCGCCCACGACCAGAACAGACATCGACAGGAAATACGTAACGATGGGTTATAGTTTTATCCGGTCACCCGAGATATCACCCCGTCTGGCTTGAGGTACGATGCTGTAGTCATCGGCGCCGGGATAAGCGGCTCGGTCGCCGCGAAGATCCTCGCCGAGAAAGGGTGCGACATCCTGCTTGTAGACAGGGCCACCCCTCCCAGAGACAAGGCGTGCAGCGGGGTACAGCTACGGTACATGGAGAAGCTCATCGGGGAGAAGATCCCTAGGGACGTCCTCTGCGGCAACACCCTGAACAGGGTGCGTCTAACAGCCCCATCCGGCAGGCATATCGAAGGCAGGATGCGTTTGCTGAACTACTGGAGGAGGGACTTCGATCACTGGCTAAACGGGCTGGCCGCCGACGCGGGCGCCGACACGCGTTGGGGCGCAGAAGTCATGGGCCTCGACCCCAAAGACGGCTCAGTCACCGTCACCATGGACCCTGAACCCATCGACGCGGAGTATATAGTCGGCGCCGACGGCTTGTCCCCCGGCTCTTTCACGCGTAGACGGCTCATGCCCGACAACTTCAGCGACAAAGTTACGGGCGCCTCCCTGAACCTCTACTACACGGGGTCGTCGTCGGTGAGACCGGACACCCTCCACCTCTACTACAGGAGAGGGCTCTCCGATCTGATGTATAGCTGGCTCTACTACAAGGACGACCTGCTGGTAATAGGGACAAGCAGCACCGAGAGGCTCAGCCAACACGCAGAGGCTTTCCTAGAGACCGTGAAAAAGAAGTTCGATCTAAACGGGAAAGAAGCGGGGAGGGAAGGCTTCTCAACCCACTGTCTAGGCGGGGTCTTCCTCGGGAGGGACCGTGTCCTGCTTGCCGGTGACGCCGCCGGGCTTCTGGACCTATACAGGGGGGTCGGCATGGACGCCGCGGCCCTAAGCGGCCGTCTGGCTGCTTTATCCATAATCGACGCGCTTGAAGGCGAAGGGGACGCCCTGGAGCGCTACAATCATAGAGCGAGACGGCTGGTTTCAATGATCGAGGACAACGCGAGGAAACAAGAGGCACGCTACAGGTCCGATGAGGCTCTCGAGGACAGCTTGTCTCTGGGGAACATCATCAAGGGAAGAGTTATGATGTTTGGGGCTCAGATATGGAACCGACTGAGGAAACCAGAGGAAATACAGCTACTGCCCCCGTAGTATAGTGTTTCGCGAGGGAATCACTCATCCACAATGAGTATTTCGAGAAGGAATACCACCAGAACACACTTAAAGAAGCTTAGAACCTTAAAACATCTTATTTTAAGAGGAATTTATGTTAACCACCAAAAAACGCATGTTTACCTCATTTTTTCCCGACAAGTATATCATACCTCTATCGCGCTCGTCGATCGTTTTTTACTCCCAAATAAGTAATACATTTGAACAGGTTTGGATGAAAAAGAAACACGTGAACCCCAGACAATTACTGGGTTCACAGAGGAAATGGAGAAACATCCAGGATACTTCACCTATTTCTGGGACGCCGATAAAGGAAGGCTGCTCCTCGAGATAGATAAGCTGGAGACGGAGTTCCTCTACGTCAACAGCCTGAAGGCCGGGATAGGCAGCAACGACATCGGACTGGACAGGAACCAGCTGGGCTCCACGAAGGTAGTCAAGTTCCAGCGCATAGGACCCAAGGTCCTGCTGACACAGGTCAACTACCGGTACCGTGCCGTAAGCGATAACCCCAAGGAAAGGGAAGCCGTCGAGGACGCCTTCGCCAAGTCAGTCATCGGCGGATTCACCGTGGAGGCAGAGGAAGACGGCGTGGTGCTGATCGACGCCACCGAGTTCTTCCTCAGGGACGCTAAGCAGGTGGTCAAGCGCCTCAAAGACAGGGAGCAAGGCGATTACGAGCTGGACCCTAAACGTTCAGCCATATACCTGCCGGCCACAAGGAACTTCCCCAAGAACACCGAGATAGAGGCCATACTCACCTACCAGGGCAAGGAACCCGGGGACTGGCTCAAGAGCGTGACGCCCGAACCCGAGAACGTCACCGTTAGGCAGCATCACAGCCTCATCGAGCTCCCCGACGACGGCTACGCTCCCCGCAGGTTCGACATCAGGAGCAGCTACTTCTCGGTGGGCTTCATGGACTACGCCACTCCGGTCACCGAGCCAATAGAGAAACGCTACATATGCAGACACAGGCTCAAGAAGAAGAACCCGGGAGCCGAGGTGAGCGAGCCCGTCGAGCCCATAGTTTACTATGTGGACCCGGGCGTACCCGAGCCCATCAGGTCGGCGCTCATCGAGGGAGCAGGGTGGTGGAACATTGCATTCGAGCACATAGGCTACAGGGACGCCTTCAGGGTGGAGACGCTGCCAGACGGCGTCGACCCCATGGATGTCAGGTACAACGTGATTAACTGGGTTCACCGAAGCACGAGGGGGTGGAGCTACGGCATGACGGTCACCGATCCAAGGACAGGCGAGATCATCAAAGGCCACGTGAGCCTAGGCAGCCTGAGGATCAGGCAGGACTTCTTGATCGCCATGGGCCTCATTGGCGAGTACACCGAGGACGGGGACAACTCCTCAGAGGCTTTCGAGATGGCGCTGGCGCGGATAAGGCAGCTCAGCGTCCACGAGGTGGGGCACACCCTGGGGCTCGGGCACAACTACGCCAGCAACATCAACGACAGATCCAGCGTCATGGACTACCCCGCCATGTGGGTGAAGGAGGAAGACGGGAAACTCGACCTCAGCGAAGCCTACGAGACAGGAGTCGGCGAGTGGGACCTGGTGAGCATCGAGTACGGATACCAGGACTACCCCCAGGGCACGGACGAGGACGCCGAACTGGACAAGATGCTGAACGAAGCCTTCGGCCGCGGGCTCCTATACCAGCCCAGCAGGGACGCAGGGCCAGGAAGCGCCAGCCCCTACGCGGCGTACTGGATAAATGGGGTAGACCCAGTGGAGGAACTCCACAGGGTGATGAAGGTGAGGCGGGTCGCCCTAGATAGCTTCGGCGAGAACAGGATCAGAATCGGCGCACCTTTGGCCTATCTGGAGGAGCCCCTGGTGACCACATATATGTTCCACAGGTTCCAGCTGGAGTCGACGGCCAGCGTGCTCGGTGGCCTCTACTACCACTACAAAGTGAGGGGCGACGTACAGGAACATCAGCGAGTGGTACCCGCCGAGGTGCAAGAAAGGGGGCTCGACGCCTTGCTCGAGACGATCACCCCGCAGGCGCTGGCGCTACCGGACGAACTACGGGATCTGATGCCTCCACGCCCTCAGCACCTAGCCCAGACAAGAGACCTATTCCCCGGGCGAACCGGGCTTACCTTCGACCCCATGGCGGCAGCCGAGACGGCCGCAGGCTTGACCATAGGCGTTATACTGCACCCTGAACGAGCGGCACGCCTAGTGGAGTATCATTCACGCGACCCTGGTCTACCCGGGCTAGGAGACGTAATTGACAGGCTCTTCGAGGCTACCTGGCTGACTGTGTATGAGGACGGTTATCACCAGGAGCTACAGCGCGTAGTGAACAACATAGTACTCTACTACATGGTTGAGCTCGTGAAGAACAGCGAAGCCTCGGCCACGGTTCGAAGCCTCGCCCATCTCAAGCTGTTGCAGCTGAATGAGAGGGTTTGCGAGATAGAGACCGAAGACGAGGCGCAGCTATCCCAGTACCTCTACCTCGGCACCATACTGGAGCAGCTGGAGGAAAACCCTGCAGCCCTAAGCCTAACGCCCCCCGCCGAGCCCCCCATGGGTCCCCCCATCTAACCCCGCTCCGTTACTATCCTTTTGTCTCGGTTTTTATAACACGGTATTCTTGAAACTGATGGTCATCATGAGTGTCAGACAGAGGCCTCCTGGCGGTGAGTTCAGGAAATGCGATGTATGTGGCTATGACCGAGGATTCCACTCCTCGTTCGTGAAAAAAGACGAGAAAAATAGAGTTATACTAATCTGCCCAGAATGCGGGACACAAATAGATGTCTTTCAGACTGGCGGAGGGAAAAAAATATCTGATGACCTCAAAGTTCCATTTCTAGGAAAGATTCCTCTAGATCCCCAAATATGCGA
>CAZEMD010000057.1:0-9434 GCA_964513225.1 uncultured Candidatus Bathyarchaeia archaeon
GCACCTACGTAGACCCCAAGACCAAGCTCCCTCATCCTCCCATGAGGATAGAGAACGCCCTGGAGGACGTGAGGATACAGATAGACCCCCTCAAGGACGCGGACGAGCAGGTCAAGGACGTGGTCGACGCGCTGCGGCGCGTGCTGCCCATGAGCAGCGACAACGTGCAGATAGCCATAAAGATCCCCGCAGAGTACACCGGGAAGAGCTACGGCATAGTGAAGGACTACGGCGAGATAACGAGGGATGAATGGCAGTCCGACGGTTCATGGATCGCCGTGGTGGAGCTGCCGGCGGCCATGCAGTTGGAGATGCTCGAGGCGCTGGGGAAGTCAACCCAGGGCAACATCCAGTCGAAGATAGTGAAGTAACGAAGGAAGAAAAGTTGAGCGTAAAATTTGAAACACGCGACATAGTCGTCCCAGGCGACCTGTTATACGAAGGCCGCATAAGGACGGGGGAGAACACTTTCAGAAGAGAGGGAAACGTCTACAGCAACAAGGTGGGGCTAGTCAACTACGGCAATGACAGAGTGTCGGTGATCGCCCTAGAGGGCACATACACCCCGCTGGTCGGAGACCTGGTGGTCGGCATGGTAAGCGACATCGAGCTGGGGCAGTGGGTCGTCGACATCGGGGCGTCTACCGACGCCATACTGACGATAAACGACGCCATCAACAAGTCGTTCAGGACCAACTTCGACATGACCAGGGTGCTGGACGTGGGCGACGTAGTGGTAGCCAAGATCGTTGACCTCGACAGAAGGAGAACACCCATCCTGTCCATCGTGGGCAGGGATCTTGGGAAGGTCCACGAGGGCTTCATAATGAAGATAACGCCCTCGAAGATACCCCGACTCATAGGGAAGAAGGGAAGCATGATCAACATGATCCTCAGGGAGACCCGGAGCCAGATCACCATAGGCCAGAACGGAAGGATACTGATAAACGGCAGAAACCGGGAAGACGAGGAGCTAGTTGTAAAGGTAATCCACAAGATCGAGACCGAGGCACACACATCGGGCCTCACCAACAGGATCCAGGAGTACCTTAGAAAGATTAAGGAGGATAGAAAATGAGTAAGAAAACCAAAAAGAAGACCACTAAGAGGAAATCCTCGAAGAAGAAGTGGGCGAGAGTGGACGGGCGGAAACCCGATGAACTCAGGCCCATGAAAATTGAGAGCGGCGTCATCCCCAACGCGGACGGCTCCGCATACATCGAGATGGGCAGAAACAAGATCATCGTGGGAGTCTACGGCCCAAGGGAGATGCACCCTAAACGGTTCAGCAAACCCAACAGAGGGGTACTGAGGTGCCGGTACCACATGGCGCCCTTCAGCGTAGACCCGAGACGGTCGCCCGCGCCGTCGAGACGAGACCAGGAGATCAGCATGGTGATAACGGACGCCATCGAGCCCGCGCTCTTCCTCGAGAGGTACCCGCGGAGCGTCATAGACGTCTACGCGGAGATCATCCAAGCGGACGGAGGCACAAGATGCGCGTCCATAAACGCGGCCGCCGTAGCCCTAGCCGACGCGGGCATCCCCATGAAAGACCTTGTCTCGTCCTGCGCCGCAGGCAAGTACGACGGCAAAATCGTCCTTGACCTCGGCGACTACGAGGACAAGAAGGGGGAGTCAGATGTACCCGTGGCGTACCTACCCAAGATCGACGAGGTGACACTGCTACAGATGGAGGGCATCATGACCCAAGAGGAGACCGAGAAGTGCATCGACCTAGCCATAGAGGGATGCAAGCAGGTCTACGAGGCCCAGAAGGAGGCACTCAAGAAGAAGTACGGCATGGTAGATGAAGCAGAGGAAAAAGAAGAGGAAACCGTCGAGGAGGAAGAAGAATGAGCAACACCATAGTATCACGGCTTAAGCGAAAAAAGATCACGGACGTACTGGCCACCGGGAAAAGGATGGACGGAAGAGACCTTCTACAGTACAGGGACTGGGAGATAAAGACCAACTTCCTCGCCAAGTCAGAGGGATCGGCAGAAGTCAGGCTAGGAAAGACCCGTGTGGTAGTAGGGGTTAAGATAGGCATAGGCCACCCCTTCGAGGACACCCCCGACGCGGGCGTCATGATGGTGAACGCAGAGTACACGCCCGTGGCTCACCCGACGTGGGAGCCTGGCCCACCACCGAAAGACGCCATAGAGCTTGCCCGGGTAGTCGACAGGGGCCTGAGGGCCGCCGAGATAATCAACATGGATAAGCTCGGCCTCATCTCGGGCGAGAAGGTCCAGATGATCTTCGTCGACCTATACGTGCTGAACTACGACGGAAACCTCATCGACGCGTGCTCCGCCGGGGCGCTGGCCGCGCTCACCACAACGGAGGCACCGGAGTACAAGGTATCGAAGAAGGGTGAGATCGAGAAGACGGATAAGACCGAGAAACTGAAGCTGAGGGCTCACCCCCTCGCCGTCACGGTGTGCAAGATAGGCGACTCCCTCATAGTTGACCCCACGTACGACGAGGAGGAGGTCAAGGACGGCAGGATAACCATCACCGTAGACGAAAACGGCAACCTTAATGCCATTCAGAAACGCGGCCCAGTCGGATTCACCTTGGACGAGATAAAGAAATGCATAAATATCGCGTCGGAGAAGGCGGCAGAGATAAGGGCTATAGTATTGGCGGGCGAGTAATGGCAAAGAAGAAGAGAAAGAACATCGGAATGCGGACGAGGGGCGGAGCCACTCTCCGTAAACGCTACGGCAGGATAATGGACACTGTCAAGGCTTACCACAAGTGCCCAAGCTGCGGCAGCCCATCCGTACGACGCGTCAGCGTGGGCATCTGGAACTGCAGGAAGTGCGGCTACAAGTTCGCAGGCGGAGCCTACGTCCCGTCGACCAAGCTGGGACAGGCCGCCCACAGGATACGCGCCCAAGCCTAAACCATTTTTTCTTAAGATGATGAAGACGAGCCTCACCGAGAAGGCGTCGGCGGAGATACGCGTTGATGTGCCTGACGGAATGATAGGGGCCGTCCTAGATGCCCTTGGCCCAGAGATCGAGTCGCCGTCCTCTGAGAGATCGATAACGGATGTCCGGAGAACCGTCGACGGGATACTCATAGTCACGGAGGCAAACGACACCACGGCCATGAGGGCAGCCGTGAACAGCTACCTTCACTGGGTCCAGGGGATCCTGGACATGCTCTCTGAGATGGGTTGACGGCGCCCTAGGAAATTCTATATACTGTGCACAATCGAGTTAAGTTAACCATCGAAGGTGAAACGTTTGAGGAACGAGTTAAAGAGGAGACTCAAGGCCGACGAACAGCTAATAGGCACATGGATCACCCTGGAGGCTCCCATGGTATCCGAGATGATGAGCACCCTAGGCTTCGACTACTTCGTCATAGACACCGAGCACGCGCCCCTCGATATGAGAACGGCGCAGACCCTGATGCAGGCCATGCATCCATCAACCAAGACCACCCCAATAGTCAGGGTGTGGTGGAACGACATCGTGGCCATCAAGAGGGCCCTGGACGTGGGCGCCTACGGGGTGCTGGTGCCGTGGGTGAACAACAGGGAAGAGGCGGAGCTTGCCGTCAAGGCTACCCGGTACGCCCCGGACGGGCTCAGGGGCTGCGGGCCCAGGCGAGCGGCCATGTTCGACCCCGACTACTTCAAGACGGCCGACGAGGAGATAGCCGTCATAGTCCAGATAGAGACCAGGGAGGCGGTCGCCAACATAGAGGACATATGCAGCGTCGAAGGCGTGGACGCCACCTACATAGGCCCGGCAGACCTCTCGGCCAGCCACGGACACCTGGGCGACATGAGCCACCCAGAGGTCCAGGAGGCCATCGACAGGGTGTACGACGCCACGAAGGCGGCGGGCCTCGCAGCTGGCGTACACCAGGCTTCTGGCAGCACCATCAAGAAGCGCATGGAGAAGGGGTACAACCTGGTCACCGTTGGCAACGACCTCATATACATGAGGATGGGCGTCCAGAACCAGTTCCGGGAGCTGGGAATCACTAAATAATTTTTTACTCGTACTCTATCGTGGCCGGCGGCTTGGGCGTCACGTCGTAATAGATCTGGGTCACATCCACGCATGAGTCAAGTATCTTCGAGGCCGCCTCCCGCAGGGTGTTCCAGGGGAGCCTCATCACCTCAGCCGTGAGGTAGTCCCTGGTCTTCACCGCCCTCATGGAAACCGCGTAGCCCTCGCCCTCCTTCTCGTCCACCAAGTAGAGGAGTCGAGTGGCCTCGGGGTAGTTGTCCTGGAGGTAGTGGAGGGTCTTCTCCAGCTGCTCGTACTTGGGCTCCATGGCCTGGTCCATGCTGTCCCTGAAGGCCAGGGTGACCACGGAGCCATACGCGCGTTTGCCGTTTATCAGGCCGGTGGCTCTCTCGTTCAGGAACCCCGCCTTGATCATGGTGGGGTCGAGCTCAACGATCTCGGCCGCGTCCCGTTTGAGGACCTTGAGTTCCTTGGTGGACTGGCCGCTGAATATGGCGGCGAAGAACTGGGAGGGGTTGTGGGGCTCGAAGGCCTGCTCCACTATGAAGGTAGCCTTCTTTATCTCCTCCAGCTTCTCGGGCGTGATCTCGCCCAGGACCCTTATGCTTAGGCCGGGGCCCGGGAAGGGCTGCCGTGTGGCCAGCTCGGGGGGTGTGCCCAGGGTTCGGGCGACCTCCCTGACCTGGTACTTGTACAGGTTCTTCAGGGGCTCGACCACCGTGAACCCGTACTTCTCCACGGGGTCTATGCCTATCTGCTCTAGGACGTTGTGCTGCGTCTTTATGTTCGCGGACGTCTCGTCTATGTCGGCCTTTATGGTTCCCTGCACGAGGTATCGGCACTGCTCTTCTTCGGCTATCCTGCTGAGGGTCTCGTAGAAGGTCTGCCTGAAAGCCTTCCTCTTTTCCTCGGCGTCCGAGAGCCCCAGCAGAGCCTCGGTGAATCTCTGCCTCTCGTTTACTATCCTCAAGGGCAGGCTCAGAGGCTCGGATGACAGGAGGGACTTGACCTGCTCCGCCTCGCTCAGCCTCATGAAGTTGTCGTCGATGAAGACGCAGACGAGGTTGTCCCCTATAGCTTTGTGGACTAGAACGGCGGAGACCGTGCTATCGACCCCGCCTGAGCAAGCTACAAGGGCTTTCTCGGCGCCGAGGGTCTCCCTTATTGCTTCTATCTGGCCTTCTATGAAGGCTTCTGCGTCGATCTCCGCCATTCTGCTCAGAGCATCATGTTCTGGTTAACGCATAAAAGTTTTCCAACAAACTTAAGGAAAGTGTAAATATCGATGAATCTAAGTATAGAATATTAGCGTAAACATGTAACATGTGATGTTGGGAAATGGTTAGCAGGCTGAGGAGTTTAACTCGCTAGCGTTGAAAGGAGCAGACGTAAGAGCCTATGTCCAGCTGCATGTTGAAGAAAAATCTTAGACTCGCCCTTTTCGGCGCTGGAAGAGATATATTGTATCGGGGTGCACGTATTCTTGTGTCTAGTTATGTATGATATCGTCATCAGGAACGGTAAAGTGGTTGACGGCACGGGGAACCCCTGGTTCTATGCAGACGTGGCCGTCAACGACGGTAGGATCATGGAGATCTCGAAAAAAGTGACGGGTGAAGCCGTGAACGTCATCGACGCTGAGGGGCTCGTGGTCTGCCCCGGCTTCATAGACGCCCACAGCCACGGCGACTACAACACCCTCGTGTACAGGGACATGGAGAACGTCGTCCACCAGGGGATAACCACGGTGGCCGCCGGACAGTGCGGCTCCAGCCCTGCTCCGCTCAGCGACGAGATCCGCGGAGAGGTCCAGAAAACGTATGACGCGCGGCTCCCCGAGGGCATAGAGCTGAAGCTGACCTGGGACACTTTCGATGAGTACCTCAGGGAGGAGGAGAAGGAGGGGCTCGGCGCCAACGTCGCCCACCTCGTGGGGCATGGAGCCATCAGGGCAGCCGGCATGGGCTTCGAGGCGCGTGACCCGACGCCAGAGGAGCTTGAGAGGATGAAGGAGCTGACGGCGGAGGCGATGGAGGCGGGGGCCTACGGGCTCAGCACGGGTCTGATATATCCTCCCGGCATCTACGCCGAGACCTCCGAGATCATAGCGTTGGCCAAGGTGGCGGCCGAGTACGGCGGAGTATACGACTCCCACATCAGGGGCGAGGGGAAGACCCTCATGAAGGCCCTCGGTGAGGCCCTGGAGATCGGCGAGAAGGCGGGGATACCGGTGCAGATAAGCCACCACAAGGTGGCCAGCAAGTCCATCTGGGGCGCGAGCCGGGAGACCTTAAAGATGTTCGAGGAAGCGAGGGCCCGCGGCGTAGACGTCACCGTGGACCAGTACCCGTACAAGGCGGGTTCGACTGGCCTGATGACCCTTCTTCCCCCGTGGGCTCATAGCGGCGGGAACGAGGCCGCCCTCGAGCGTCTCAGGGACCCCGAGCAGAGGGAGAGGATGAGGCGGGAGATAGAGGAGGGCATCCCCGGCTGGGAGAACTTTGCCGGGGAGCTTGGCTGGGAGAACGTCTACGTGACTTCTGTGAAGACCGACGAGAACAAGGCCGTTGAGGGCATGAACATGGTCGAGGTCAAGGAGCACAGAGGGGCCCCCGACGAGTTCACGGCCTTATACGAGCTTCTGCTTGAGGAGGAGGGAACGGCGGGGATGGTGATATTCTACGGCGACGAGGGCGACGTCAAACGCATCATGAGGCATCCACTCCAGATGGTGGGCACCGACTCGGGCTGCTGCAACGTCGAGGGGCCTTTCAGGAGGGGAAAGCCGCATCCCCGGCACTACGGCACCTACCCCAAGATACTCGGCAGGTACGTGAGGGAGGAGAAGACGCTGAGGCTTGAGGAGGCCGTGAGGAAGATGACCAGCTTCCCCGCGCAGCGTTTCGGCCTATTTGACAGAGGCGTTGTCAGGCCCGGCATGTGGGCTGATATCACCGTTTTCAACCCCGAGACGGTCATCGACAGAGCCACCTACGAGGAGCCCCACCAGTTCCCCGCCGGCATAGACTACGTGTTAGTTAACGGCGTGGTAACAATAGAGAAGGGCAGCTATACGGGGGCGCATGCGGGGAGGACCCTCAGAAAAAGATAGTTTATAGAAAAGGGGGTATCCTACTTCTTTACGTATCTGCCGAAGTGGGCGGGCGTCGCGTGGACTACAGGTAGATCCACCATGGTCTTTAGGCCGGGCTCGGCGTTGATTACATGCGGGATCATGTTCGTGGTCATGGCAATGGTGCCGTGGTCCCCGTGCACGCATGGGCTGATCTTCTGGTGGATGGGGGGCACTCCCTCGATGTCTACGCTGTCGAACTCCTCAGGCGCCCCGATGTAGGCCCTGAAGTCCATGGTTATGACGGGCTTGCCTTTAATGACGCCGTAGGCCATCTGCTTGGTGCCCGCGTTCATCCCCTTGGGGACTTTGATGGCGTCGCTGGCGGCGTCGTGGTCAAGGATCACGGGCTCTGGCGGGTCCACCTTTATCTCGTCGAGCTCCCAGCCAAGTGAGTCGGAGATCATCTGTATGCTCTGCTCTAGGCCGACGTGTCCAGTGATCTTCCCGCCGTCGATGGCCTCCCTGAATTCCTTCTCGGTCATGCCTGCTCCGATCTTCTTCTGGAAGGGGATGCGGCGGGTCGCGGCGTTCATCTGCCTCGTCACGTAGATGGACTCGACCTCCTCGCATGGACCCGTTAGGAACGTCGGAAGGGTGTCCATCAGGAAGCCGGGGTTGATGCCCGTTCCGAGGAGCGTGGCGCCGTGCTTCTTGGCGAACTCGTCGAGCTTGTCTGCGTACCTGGTCCCTTCCTTCGTGGCGTAGGGGTAACCCAGCTCCTCGCAGGTGCTCACGATGTCTACCCCGTGTTTGAGTATCTGCTCGAACTGGCCGTGGGTCTGCCTCAGGTATGACATGGTTGTGTGGCAAACCACGTCGGGCTTGGTTTCCTTGAGCACCTTGTCGGGGTCGCTGGAGATGACGACCCCGATCTTCTTCCCGCCAAGGACTTTCCCCAGGTCTTTTCCGACGATCTCGGGGTTGATGTCAACGGCCCCGACGATCTCGATGCCTTCCTTTTTCAGGAGGTGCGTCGCAAGCCTTCGGCCGATTACCCCGATTCCGTATGACACTACTTTAACGTTTTTCAACTTGGTTCAGG
Source organism: uncultured Candidatus Bathyarchaeia archaeon (assembly GCA_964513225.1). Lineage (GTDB taxonomy): Archaea > Thermoproteota > Bathyarchaeia > TCS64 > TCS64 > RBG-16-57-9. The sequence goes on from CAZEMD010000057.1 coordinate 8,174, forward strand.
GTTAAACTATTTCAATCCTCTTTATAGTTTACTGAAAAATCCCTAAAACTCATCCATCAAAACTACGGAGCATTGATCTTGTTACTAGCTGTAGGTATAGGTTCCTCCCTGACATCTTTCTATATATTACGTGAACCCGTTTTTTGAAAGTCCTATCCAAGATGGGAGAAGGAGAAAAAAAGACATGAACCATGTAAAGACGCTAAAAAACAGGCGCGGCATGACCGGCCTTGAGACAGCCATTATCCTTGTCGCATTCGTGATAACCGCCGCGGCTTTCGCGTTCGTCGTCCTGAACATGGGTTTCCTGACAGCTGAGAAAGCTCAGTCGGTGATCAGTTCAGGTATGAGCGAGGCCGCCTCGGCGCTGCTAACGGACAGCGGCATGGTTGGACAGTTCTCGAACGTGACAGGCGACCAGAACGACATCTGCCTCACGAAGCTGACCTTATATCTGAAGCTGTCCCAAGGCCATGAGCCCATCGATCTAGATGACAGCGTGATGGTGGCAACCTACACCAACGAGAGGTGCCACGGAGACATCTATAACTCAAACGGCACCATCATGACCGTGTCTGGTGTTAACAGCGACGGGGATTCGCTGCTTGAGACCGGCGAGAAGTTCAAGGTTGTCATAGACTTCACTGGACTTGCCATAGACGGCGTCGATCCACCTGTCACGGCAGGCAATCGCCCAGACTTGTACGCTCACCCGTACGAGGAGTTCAGGATAGAGCTCAGACCATCGGCGGGCTCCGTGTTGACGATAGAGCGTCAGATCCCGGCTGTCTATAGCACAGTCATGGTGATCGAGTAGACTGGGAAGGCTAAGGCTCCAACTTTCTTTCTTTTATTTCAATGCGTTCGATGCCCTGCAGCCTATAGCTTATGCCTCTGAAGGGCTCCACCCCTCTACGTTTAAGGTACATCAACACGAGGAACATCATTATCCCGGGCAGCAGGTAGAGCATTATCGTCTTGAACGCTCTGTTGAAAGTCGCGCTCTCCTCCATGAGCAGCCACGTAACCGGTACTATGCTGCCCTGGAAGTTCCACCAGTTGCTTGGCGTGATGTGCATGGTGTACCAGACTAGGTCGCATGCGATGGGTATCATCAGCAGCACCAGATGGTAGAGCCACACCATTATACCCATGTCGTCGTCTACGGCGGCGAGAGGCAGCAAGACGGAACCAATATACCATGCGAAGAGTGCGACGAACTCGATCATAGAGTTATCTTTGCTTGGATTGAAGAATATGT
>CAZEMD010000058.1:0-9396 GCA_964513225.1 uncultured Candidatus Bathyarchaeia archaeon
CACTGCCAGGACAGCGGCCTACGCTACTGGAGCGCCGAGAAGCCTCATCGAGGAGTGTTCTATGTCGGCATTGACTTCGGTAAGAAACGGGATCACAGCGTGGTGGCTGTAGTGGACAGGGTGAAGAACCACTATTATCTGAGGCACTGCCACCAGTTCAGGCTGGACACGCCGTATGGCGTGGTTATCGGTTACGTGAAGCGGCTTCAGGACATCTGGAGTAGGGTGGTGTCGGTGTGCTGTGACCAGACGGGGGTGGGGGAGTACATCGTGGAGGATATGAGGAGGGCTGGGGTGAGGAACGTGTCCGGCGTGGTGTTCACGGAGCAGAACAAGGAAGCCATGGCCACCGCCTTCAAGGAGACCATGAGATCAATCGAGTGCCATGGCTGCGGCTGGAGTGGCTACATCGAGTCGCTGGACGGCGAGTGGAGAACCACGTGCCCAGAGGGATGCATGTCTGAGATGGGTAACCCCCAGAAGACGGTGTCCCGGCTCCACATACCCTACGACCCAGACCTCTTCGCCGGGCTCAACGTTGAGCGGTATGAGCTAAGTAAGTCTGGGAAGATCCTGTTCAACCACCCCGAGGGCACCCACAACGACAGGTTCTGGGCCCTAGCCCTCTCGGTTTATGCCGCCGAGATGGCGCCTCTACCGACTTCAAGACCGATTGGTAAAACGATTTAATTCATTTACATTTATTATTAGCAAAGTTTCTGGATTGGTCAGTGAGCTAAGATAGTAGCCACCTATAGCATATGATTCTAGGGGTTTGAAGATATTGTATGGCTTTTTTTATAAAATTTAAATTGATAGTTTCCATATATAATGTATGTTTGATCTTGAGGTTTTAATTCCATTCCTAGTATTCTTTATTGCATGCTTGTCTTTCTATCAGGATAATAAATTCAAAGATAAAGCGACACCAAAACGGCAACAATATTATAGATATGGATTATTTGTCTTAACTTTATTAATAAGCATAGGCTCTATAATTCAACCTGAGTATATAGATAGACCTTATTGGTATAAAGGAGAAATTGAAGGCTCAATAGTAGCTGAACCAAAATTATGGTATGGAGAGTCTTCATATACGTGTAATTGTGGGGTAGATTTTATGTTTGTAGAAGATCCTATTAATGTTTACACTCATAATGGTAAAACCATGCTCAGTACTATAGTTAGAAATGAAAAGGGTGTAATGATTGCTTCTGTAATGGGAAATACATTTGTAGTTAATCCAAATATAATATCAGATTTTAACTATGATGATAGCGCTTTAGAAGTATTAAATAAAGATGGAGATATTATTCTACAGGTATAGATGGTAAGTGATGGTGTTTTATTATGTGGAAGATATTATACCAAAGATGGAGGATTTATAGAAATAGGCAACGACTCTATTATTATTGGGGCTGATCCAAAAAAATATGCTCTAAATTTTTCTAAAATATTCGTCTATCCTGGAAAAGATAATCTTGGTGTGAGAGTCTATTAATTATTTTATTTTAAATAAATCTCAAGATCATGATGTAAGAATTTTACTTTCACACGATAAAAGGTTTAAATCGAGTCTTCTCACACATTAAAACTCTTATCCTGCTCCATTTGTAGCGCTAGGCTTTGTATCCGTGGTTTTTCCAGCCCTGAAACTTGTGGCCGGGCCTGTAGATGGATATGTGGGTCCAGCCCAGGAACTCCTCGGGCTTCCACTCCAGGCCCCGCTCCTCCAGGATGCGCTAGAAGACTCCATAAACAATATAGGATAGATGCATTTAAGATATCATTCTATATATTTTCATATAGGATATCCTTAAATTAGGCGCTATCCTATACGGATAGGGGTGTGAGGCACGTCAACCATAGACCCACGGATACACGGCAGAATACTGGCCAAGAAGAACAGGGTAGACGGGCACAGGCCCCTACACCCGGACCTGGCCAGACGCCTCGAGGAACAAGCCATCATAGAGTACACCCACTCAAGCAACGCCATAGAGGGAAACACCCTCACCCTAGGCGAGACAGAGACAGTCATACGAGGCATGACCGTCGGCGGCAAAACCATACGCGAGATACAGGAGGCACGAAACCACCCAGACGCCATAAACTACCTCAAAGAAACAGTCCAGAACAACGCCCGGATAACCCCCGAGACCATACGGCAGACACACAGGCTCCTCCTGGACAGGATACTTGAACGCCCCGGAGAGTACCGCACAGGCATGATCAAAGTCCCCGGCGCCCACTTCACCCCGCCCAGAAGCTCGGAGATACCCGGACGCCTCCGACGGCTCACGGACTGGCTACATGAGAACCCCACGGAGCACACCCCCGTGGAGCTGGCGGCACGGTTCACCCACAGGCTCCTCACCATACACCCCTTCCACGACGGCAACGGCAGAACCAGCCGCATACTCCTCAACATCACCCTCATGCAACACGGCTACCCCGTCATCACCAATATAAGCTACCGCGACAGGAAACGCTACCTGGACGCCCTCCGCGAGGCAGACCTCGGCAACCACAAGCCCCTCGTGAACTTCATCGCCAGAAGCGTCGAGGAATCCCTCACCAGACACCTCGTCGCCATAGAGGAACTCGAAACCTACACCCTCCGCGAGGCGGCCCAGCGCAGCCCATACACCGCCGCCTACCTCGGGCTACGGGCGTACGACGGGGCCCTCGGGGCCTACAAGGACGGCCGCAACTGGAGGGTTACCAGAGAAGACCTTGAGCAATACATTGAAAATAACAAAGGCTGAAGACCCGATCCCTAGCTTAACGTCCGAGCCCCTCAGGCGTCCCTTCACTCGAAGTTCACAACACATGAAAAATATTTAAATCATCGCTATTTTAGCTAACTGTGTGTGGGTTGTCTTACATAAAACCCTAAATAATCAAAAACAACCCACAGACACCCGGAAGGGGCGAGGGCCATCCTATCTGGAACATCGCCTATAATTGTATCCCCGCCCCTTCCGACCCCAACCCCCAGCCGGGTAGACGGAGCCTACCCGGCCTTCACCGTCACGTTGGTGGTGATGAACTCCGCCAACCCCGGCTTCTTCATCACCGGGTCCGGCACAGGCCCCCCCGGCGTCGGCTGCATCGCCGGCGTAGTGACGTTGAACTCCGCCGGGAACGGCGTCCCCTTGATCAATAACGCCTTCCCGTTCTTCGTAGTCATCGTCTTGTTCAAAGGCAGCAGCGTAACAGAAACCGTGCCCACCCCGGGCGTCACGAAAGGCGGCGAGGTATAAGGCATGGGCGCCCTCAACATGGGGGGCAGCTCGTCCCCCTCCAGGCACACGGGCATACCCATCACCGTCATGTCAGTGCTAGTCCCAACCAGCGGCACAGGCGCCATAATCATGGGCACCACAGTCGGCGGCGGTATGGTGAACTTGATGAAGTCCCCCGTCTTCACCACGTAGTCAGCCGGCAACACGACACCACGAAAAACAACCACAAACACATACATAAGCCCCGCGCCTCCCCGGTGTAGCCCCCACCGACACACGCACAACTATATACCCTCAACCGAAACCAACGCCCATGCAGTGCCCCAGATGCGGCACCGAGATGGCTAAAGACCACAAGAAATGGCTCGGCGCCGTCATCGGCCTCGACGAACGCCTCTTCACCCTCTACTACTGCCCCAACAAGGCGTGCACAGAGCACCAGCGCCTCGTCTGCCGAAACAAGGAGACAGACTCACCCTTCAACGGCCCCTGGACCCAGGACTGCGTCGAAATCATAGAAACCACATACGCCTAACACAAGCGCCCCAGAGCCCATGGTTCTATGATTCACTACATTTAAGCGCAGAAGCCGACGTATTCAGTAGGAGGGTAGCCCATGGGCGGCAGGCTAGAGCTACGCAGCGTATACAAGGAATTCGGAGGCTTCAAGCTAGACAACGTAAGCCTCACCCTGGACCCAGGCGAGTACTACGTCCTCGTGGGCCCCACAGGCAGCGGCAAGACCCTCCTCCTCGAGACAGTCAACGGCTTCCACACTGTGGACTACGGCATGGTCCTCTTCGACGGCCAAGACATAACCGACCTCCCCCCAGCCAAACGCAGCGTCGGCTACGTCCCCCAGACCCCCAACCTCAACGACAGACAGACCGTCCGCGAGAACATAGAGTTCACCGTCAGGCTCCGCGGCCTCCCAGGCGACTGGAGCAACGAGATCAACGGCGTCATGGAGATGATGAGCCTCGGCCCCCTCGCCGACAGCAAGGCCATGAGCCTCAGCGGCGGAGAACGCCGGAAAGTCGCCCTCGCCCGCGCCATAGTCCTCAAACCCGACCTCCTGCTCCTGGACGAGCCCCTCAGCAGCCTCGACGTCTCCAGCAAGCAGGCCCTCCGCGACGAGATAAGACTCATCCACAGGTACCTGGGCTGCACGGTGATCCATGTGACCCATAACCAGCAGGAGGCCCTGGAGCTGGCCACCCGCGTCGGCGTCATGCGCCGCGGCACCATAGTCAACACCGGCACCCTCCAAGAGGTATTCGACGACCCCGGGGACGAGTACGCCGCCAGGTTCCTCGGCTACGCCAACATCTACCCCGCCCAGCCCATAGAGACGGGGCGCCTCACCAAGATGAGCCTCGGCAGAGTAACAGTCAGGGCCGCCAAGCCGCCGCAGCCAGGCCAGACCATGGTGGGCATACACGGCGACGACGTCACCCTCCACGCCGTGACCCCCGTGAACATACGGGACAACGTGTTCAAGGCCACCGTGGCAGACGTGACCGACACCGGGCCCAGCGTCACAGTCACCCTGGACCTGGGCGTAGAGCTTCACATCACCCAGAGCAAACGCCGGTTCACGGAGACCGGCCTCGGCGAGGGCGACGCGGTGTGGGTGCAGTTCAGCCCCGAGGCCGTGAAGCAGCTCGCCCCCTAACGCAGTTAAACATTTATCCCGTGTCCGCGTTCTCAAGCCATGAAGACGTGGAGATGCAAGAGCTGCGGCGCCGAGTACACGCCAGAGCCCCCCGACTACACGTGCCCGGAGTGCGGCAGCGGGAACACGGTGCCCGTGGGCTACCAGGCCCCACCGGACCACGAGAGGCCCGAGGCCCCTGACGAGCCCGAGAGGCTGTGCCCCGGCTGCGGGACGGCCATGCGCTGCGGCTACCTTGTGGAGACCAACGCGCCGTTGGCGCTGCTCACCCTGGGCGAGGGCATCTACTGGACACCGGGGGAGGCGGGGCTGCTGGGGCAGCGGGTGGCGTTGAAGGCTTACGCGTGCCCCGGCTGCGGGTACATAGGGCTCTACGCCAGGTGGCTGGACAGGCACAGAGGCATAATAGAGAAAGCCGCGCACTCGTGCAGGTGACCGGCGTCACCGGAGGATCAATTAAAAACCGTGGGGCTGACCCCTCAATGGATGAGCGCTAGGACCAGTAAACCCGAGTACGGGCCCCCCATGCTGAGGGCGCTGATGGGCATGGGACGCGCGTCGGTGGACGAGCTTATGGAGGAGACGCTCCGCCTCATGAGGCACCGGCTGCACCCTGCCGACTTTGAGGCGTTGTCCGGCGGCGTCTCCCGGTGGAGGCGGCAGGCGGAGCACATGCTGTGGGGGCTGATAGAGGACGGGTACGTTGAGGAGAGTAAGGGGTCACTGAAGCTGACCCGGCGGGGCCTCGAGTATCTCTCCGGGCGCTAGGCGCCCTGTTTCGCCCTCTGCACCCAGTCTTCTACTTCGTCCGCGCGGGGCAGCCTCTTGACTATTTCCTCGGTCTCGTTGGTCTCTGTGAGTCTCTCCAGGAGGGCGTCGGGCTCCTCGCCCGCCAGCATGGCTATGCTCCTGACCCCCGCCGCCCTCAGCAGCGCCCTGTATTTCTCCCCAACGCCTGTGAGGGACTCCAGGTCGTCTGTCATGGCTTCGGGCTGGGGCTCCTTGGGCGCCGCCTCGGCAGGCTCTGGCTGGGGCTCCTCCGGCTGCTCCGCCGGGGGAGTCTCGGGCTCCATTGGGGCCTCGGGTTCCACGGGTGCCTCGGCGGGTTTCTCGGCGGCCCGCTGGGCCTCGTAGTCCCGTACCTTGATGACGCTGGGCTCGATCGGTTCATCAGGTGCCGGCTCCCCTGCCTTCTCCTTGTACATGTAGTAGAGAAGCAGCGCGAGCAGCACCACGAATCCCGCGACTATTATTATAGGGTTCATTTCGTCAAACCATACACGACAAGCCGTATAAACCTGAGGAGACCCGGGCGTGTATCATTCGTACTCCTTGATACTTTTTTAAGTGGGTGGAGTAACTAGGTGCGGGACAACGCGTCCCGTGAACAGGCATGGAGTGTAATGGTCCATGGGGCAACCTCGGCCATACAGGGGCGATTGAGCCGTTTCCTTGAGACAGTCCCAGGTCAAACCTTCCTAGCTCTGAGCTTCAACCTCGTCAGCCTCCTCGCGGGCGGCCTCATGGCGGTTTTCACGCCCCGGTTCTCGGTGAACCCGTGGATACTGGCGCTTTTCCCGCCTGTGCTAACGGTCAGAGGCGGCATAGGCGGCATCTTCAGCGGCAACCTGGCGACGATGCTCCACCTGGGCCTAGTGGAGCCGCGGCTCAGGGACAACACGCCCGACTACTATGGGCTGGTGAAGAGCGTCATGGCCATCACGGTGGCGGACGCCCTGGTCCTGGGCTCCGTGAGCTTCCTGTTCAACCTGGCGTCGGGGACCGCGTCGCCCGGCATGTGGCACATATTCGTCTCGGTCCCCACTGTTGCCTGCACGCTGGCCGTGGGGTTCAGCGTCCCCATCACCAGCCTCATAGCCATAGAGACGTACAGGAGGGGCCTGGACCCCGACATCATAGTCTACCCCATCCTCGCGTCCGTGAACGACATAATAGTGACGGCGTTCTACGTGGCCGTCGTGAGCATGGTGCTCTTGGGCGGACCGGCCTCCCTGGGCCTCGGCGCCGTCTTCGCTTTGATCATCGCCGCAGTGGCCGTTTTGGTGTACCGTAGCCGGGGCGACGCGTTCTTCAGGCAGACCATCCGGGAGGGCACCACGGTAGTCGTCCTCAGCAGCCTCTTCGGCAGCGTTAACGGCGTCATGCTCAGCCGCATGAGCGGGACGCTGGAGCGCATCCCCGGCCTCATGGCCATGTACCCGGCCCTCACCAACGCCCTAGGCAACATAGGTAGCATAATAGGAAGTCAGGCCACCACGAGCATGGCACTGGGCACCTCCCGCGGTTTCAGGGAGGAGCTGGGGGACGCCGGCCGGAAGATAGCCCAGGTGGAGGCGCCCGCCGCGTTGATGCACGTGGTCTTCGCGTTCACCGCGTGGCTCATCACGGGGCCCGGTGCGCCAGGCGTCAGCCTCGCCACGCTTCTGGCTGTGGCCTTGACGTCCAACCTGTTGAGCTTCGGCGTCATAAGCGTGTTCGCCCTTTACTCGGCGCACCTAGCCTTCGAGAGGGGCCTCAACCCGGACAACGTGGTCATACCCGCCATAACCACGGCGAGCGACACGGCGGCTACCCTGGCGCTGTCTCCCGCCGTCGCAGCGGCGAGGCTGCTGGGCCTCTAGCGCTCCCTCGTCTCGGGGTCCCTGATGAAGAGGGCGACGAATAACAGCTGGACCACGCACGCCGCCAGCACCCCCAGCCACGGGTAGCTTGGGTCAGCCGAGTACAGGACGCCGCCCAGGATGGAGCCCGCCACCACGAAGACCGTGTACAGGTAGCCCATCCCGGGGCCGCCTGTGCCGCCGCCGGCGGAGCCCACCATGACGCTTCCCCTGCCCACCGCGGACATGACGCGGCCCCTCATCCTTCGGGGCACCAGGTCGGCCATCAAGGCGGTGCTGGCGGGTATGTAGAGGGCGACGGCCAGAGCCGCGCCCATCCTCACCAGCAGCACATGGGTGAAGCTCGTCGCCAGCACTATGGACGGCAGGGACGCCAGCGCGACCAGCACCGCCGCGAGGAGGGTCCTCGCCCGGCCGTACCTGTCCGCCACCATGCCCGCGGGGATGGTGAGCCCTATCTTGATGAGGGACTCTATGAAGAGTATGAGGCCCCACTCCACGTTGGAGACTCCTATGACCTCGGTGGCGTAGACCACCCAGAAGGGGGCCGTCAACGCGTTGGATATGAACGCCAGGCCGGTGACGATGCTCAGCGCCTTCACCTCCCGGGGCATGCCCCTGATGAGATCGGGCAGCCCGCCGTAGACCTCCCGCAGTATGGCGGCGACGCTGGGCAGCTCACCCGGGTCGCCTTCGGGCTCGGCTCCGGATAGGAACCTGAGCAGCAGGGTGTTTATGATGAACGACAGCATGTAGATAGAGTAGAGCGCCCTGACGCCCACGTCGTTCCCCAGGGACTCGGTTATGACCCCCGCTATGTAGGGGCTCACCACGGCGAACAGGTTGGCCAGGGTCGTCATGGTGGCTACGCCGACGCCCCGGTACCGGGGCTCCAGGCTCTCCGCTAGTATGGCGCTGCTCGGAGGGAACTCCAGCACCGCGAAGCCCTGCAGAAGCGAAGCCACCGCTATCCACTCCCAGCTGGGCGCGAAAACGAATATAAGCATGGTGAACGCCGACAGGTAACCCGCCACCGCCATTAGCCTCACCCTGCCCCTCCTGTCTGTGAGGTAGCCAGCTACGGGGAACACCAGCAGCCCGGCGAGGGGCATCAGGCTGTTTACGACGCCCACCTGGGCGTTGCTGCCGCCCACCGCAAGTATGAGGAGGCTGGCGTACGGGAACACCATGTTCCTACATATCTGGCCCACCACCATCCTCACGGTAAGCACCAGGAAGTTGCCGCGCATGAAGGGCAGCCTCCTCTGCAGTTCCATCAAGTCACTCACCGGGTTCCGTCGGAATAGTGGACCCGACGCTTATATTTTATCCACCCCGGCCTACGCCTCCGCCGCCGTGATGGGATACCTCTAAATCCATGCCTCCGCATATAGGTGCAGTGATCGAAGATACCTAGATGCCCAGGCTGCGGGTCCGAGGTGGACCCCGAAGACACGTACTGCAGATGCTGCGGGAAGAACCTTAGCGAGTGGGTGGAGAGCCAGACACTCGCCGCGCCGCAGCAGGTGGAGAGCCTCTACGTGGAGGCCTTCCGCAGCCTCTTCAGCCCGTCCCCAGTCAGGGCGCCCCCAGACGCCTCGGTGTACGCTAACCGCCAGCAGTCGCCCCTGATCCCCTACATGGTATGGGCGGTGATGCTCCTGCTCATGGGGCTGGGCGCCTCCTACGGCGGCGAGTGGATGAGCTATCTGGGCTTCACCCTCGCGGGGTACGGGGCGCCCCTCCTCTACGTCGTGTGGATGGTAAGGAGCGACAGGTACGAGAGGGAGCCCACGGCGCTGGTGGCGTACTGCTTCGGGTGGGGAGCCTT
>CAZEMD010000059.1:0-9380 GCA_964513225.1 uncultured Candidatus Bathyarchaeia archaeon
CAATACACACCTGATATCCATGATCGAGTTATCAAAGAAACAGGAGGAGAGGGCCACTAGGCTCCACGGGGAAGCCATCGTGGTCGACACCCACTGCGACACCCTAATGAAGTTCCTGGAGCAGCCATACGGGATACCGCCCGCCCGAAAGCTCGGGGAGAAGGCGGACTGGGGCCACATCGACCTGCCCCGGATGATAGAAGGCGGCGTCACCTGCCAGACCTTCGCGGTCTACACTGGGATACGCGCCTTCGTGCCTGAGGCCACACTTATGGCCCTCCAGATGGTTGACAAGTTCTACTCCGAGATAGAGGCCAACGACGGCATCGTCGCGGTCACCAGCCACGACGAGATAATCGAAGCGAAGAAGAAGGGGCTAGCCTGCGGCATGCTTTCCATGGAGGGGGCGGAGCCCCTCATGGGCGAATTAGCGCTGCTCAGGGTCTTCTACAGGCTGGGCTTCAGGATGCTGAGCTTCGCGTGGAACTACAGGACGCCCTTCGCGGACGGCCTCAACGCCAGGAGGGCCGAGAGCAAGCTCCCAGAGCTGGGCGTGCAGGCGCTGGAGGAGATGGAGAGGCTGGGCATGATATTCGACGTCTCCCACCTCACGGACTCTGTTTTCTGGGACGTCGCCGACGTGATGAAGGGGCCGTTCATCGCGAGCCACAGCAACTGCAGGGCGGTCTGCGACCACCCGAGGAACCTCACCGACGACATGATCCGGGCGCTGGCTGACCACGGCGGTGTCATGGGGATGAACTTCGCCCCCGCCTTCGTGGACAAGGACAAGGCCACGGTGGAGAGGATGGTGGACCACGTGGACCACATAGTGGACCTGGTGGGGCCGGACCACGTGGGGCTGGGTAGCGACTTCGACGGCATCGGCTCCACGCCGGAGGGCCTCGAGGACGTCAGCAAGATGCCCAACATGACCCGGGTCATGGTGAAGCGTGGCTACAGCGACGAGGACATACTGAAGATACTGGGCGGCAACCACCTAAGGGTGTTCAAACAGGTCATCGGCTGATCCCGTTACCTATTCTTTTTTATACAGCCTCTAAACCTGACACGATCCCCAGATGTTTTAGTAATCGCTATAACACCATAATTCAACGTATTAATTGATTCTATGTCTGCAGGTTTTCATGATTCAGAGTACTGCTGGATGAACGGGGAGATCAAGCCCACGGGCGAGGCGCTGGTCTCCGCGATGGAGCCCATATACCTCGGCATCTTCGAGGGCATCAAAGCCTACGTGGAGGACGACGTCCTGTCGGAGGGGAAGCTGAACATCTTCGGATGGAGGCAGCACGTGGACCGCCTCTTCAGGAGCGCCCAGGTGGACGGGCTGGCAATGCCCTACTCCAAGGCCGAGCTGCTTGAGGCGGTGAGGGACACCATCAAGGCCAACGGCTACAAGAGGAACACCTACATCCAGCCCAGGGTCTGGCCCAAGGCTGGGAGGCAGGAGGAGAGCCACGTCGTGGTGCCCACGTGGGGATTCGAGACGCTTCTGGGCAGGGATAACCCCCTGTTCGGGGAGGAGCGGAGGTTCATGGTGAGCAGCTGGCGTAGGCTCAGCAGCGACGCGCTGCCGCCGCAGGCCAAGAGCTGGGCCAACTACGCCAACTCGGCGCTGGCGAGGCGGGAGGCCCGACGCAACGGCTACGACAACGCCATTTTCCTGGATAGGAGGGGCTTCGTCAGCGAGTCCACGGGGGCTTGCCTAATGACGGTGAGGGACGGCAAGGTCATCACGCCGCCGGTGACGGCGTCCATACTGGAGTCGGTTACCCGGGGCTGCTTCATCGAGTTCATCCCGGACCTTGGGGTCCCGGTGGAGGTAAGGGACCTCACCAGAGTAGAGCTCTACGCCAGCGACGAGGCTTTCCTCTGCGGCACCGGAGGCGAGTGCACACCCATAGCCAGCGTCGACGACATAAGGTTCGGCGAAGAGTACCCGGGCCCCGTCACCTCGAAGATAGCCGAGTACTACTCCGATATACTGGCCGGGAACGTGGCCAAGTACAGGCACTGGCTGACGCCCGTCTAACCCTTTTTTCTCTTGTCGGCTATATGAGAAAGGATTTTATGTTCAGCGCCGCGTCTAATACGGTGCAGGATGGGCCGGTGGTCTAGCCTGGCAGGACACCGCGTTCACACCGCGGTAGTCGCCGGTTCAAATCCGGCCCGGCCCACCAACATATGGAACCGACTAGCGTTTCATTCTGGGGGTCGTCTTTCACCTCGTCCCGGGAGAGCGTTCCCTCAAAACTGATTGAGTGTGTTTGTCATTGCACATAATAGATTAATTACTCTAAGCGTCACTAAGTTGGTGGGATGTTAGCATGAAACGTTTGTGGAGACGTCTGGCATTCATAGGGCTTTTAATCGGTGTATTGGTGTCTGTCCCCTGCTACATGCTCGTAGGAGGCGCGGAAACCGACGAGCTGGACTACGACAACTATATCGCGATTACAGTTTACCCCGATGAGAGCATCATCATGACTATCCATGGGAGCCACGTCGAAATCCTCTCACCCTGGGAGCGGTCAACCCTCGAAGAACTCGGTCTGACCCTCGACGTCACCGTGGAAGAGGAGGACGTCACCGCCGTAGACAGCGAGATCCGTGTCTGTTTAAACCCCGCTGACTACGCGGACCTAGCGAACCTCGAAGTGGATCTGGAGGGCCACAGCGGTGAAACCCGTACAAACTTGACCGCCTTGGTGGACTACCCGGGGTATCTGGGCGTCAACGCCAGCCTGGGGTTCGTGGTCGTTGAGCCGCCCCATGGCTTCGTTTTGGATGCCTTGGTTGAGGCGAAGCTGTACTACACCTTCTACCCGAGGGAGGAACTGCAGATGATCATAGCCATGATCCCGCTGCTTGAGACGCAGCTGGCGTCCCAGATCGTTTCCGCGTCCGACGGTAACATCACCCTGGAATCGCTTGAGCTCCTGGACTACGAGGAAGAGCCGGACCACGCGGCGTTAACTGTGAGCCTTAGGCTGTCAGGCGACCTGCAGGAGGGTCTAATGTCCGCGCTGGAGGGGATAGGTGCAGAGCTCACTCCCCCGGAGGAGGCCGAAGAGGTTACCCCGTTATCGGTGGAGTCCATCGACTACCACGTCACCTTCAACGGCGCCGCCTTCTCTCTTGAAGCCGACACCGGGGGCACCGTGTCGGGGGACTTCAACGGCCAGCTCAACGTCTACAAAGACATGTCACTGGAGGAGCTGCTGGAAAGCGACGAGATAGAAGACGAGGACAAGACGCTGGTCGCCCGCGCGCTACCGATAGACCTGCACGTGCAGCACCTGCTCATAGAATCGGCGTCCTCGTTCGGAGAAGACTCCGCCACGTCGACGTTTTCCGTCGAGGGTCTGGGGTTGAAGCCCCCGTCCTTCGAGTCGCTCATGGCTTTCCTAGAGGAGCTGTCGAGGAAAGAGCCGCTTGATGGGTTCAAGCTGGTGTTTGTGGGGGAGAGCAGTGGCAGCCAGTACGTGGTTTTCACGGTGCCAGAGGGAACCACGGAGCCCATGCTAGATGAGGAGGGCATGGCTGTCTGGGAGATGGATGACATCGAGGGCCTCGAAGACGTGACTTACGAGGTGAAGACCAGAGGGCTTAGCACGACCACGATAGTCGCCGCCTCGGTGGTTGGGCTCGCGGTGATAGGGGCCGCGGTCTATTTCCTGAAAAAATAGAGTCGCGGGATGCTTCATCCCCGGCAGCCAATGGGCGCTGACCTTTACATCAACTTTTTTTCTTGATCAGGGCAACTGATCCCTCTGCGGGTGCGTAGAACGTCTCGACAATGTACCTGTCTCTGGGGACCTCGTCTATCATCCTGCCTACGCCCGGGAAGCCTACGTTGTGAACGTAGATCCCCGTCCCGTCGTGCATGAGCTGCGCTGAGTACACCCAGTCGTTTCTAGCCTCCCTGTAGGACTTGCCGGCGTCGATGAATATCACGTCCATCTTGGGCAGCGTCTCGACGGCTTCGGGGAGGGTCTCCACGGTGTCGCCTTCTATGAGCGTGTATCTGCACCCGGTCTCGTCCAGCTTCCGGCCGACCCGGGCGGCGCTGTAGTGTGCGAAGAGGTCGAACCCGTAGTACGTTATCATGTCTGGGGGCGTGTTCTCGGCGGCGGCTCTGACCATGCTTCTGGCGTTCTCGCCGTTGTAGACGCCGATCTCCATTATCTTCCTGCAGCGGTTCTCCTTGATGAACGCGTTCAGGTACGCGTGTGAGCCATACCAGGGCATAGTGCTTGTCCCTCATAACGTGGTGAAGGGCTTGGGAATAACGTTTTGAATACACGTTCAAGAAGTATCGAGCCTTGACTAGTAACATTATAATCTACCCCTTCAAGTAATGGGGTGATAATCATTGACTTTCGGTTACAACGGGAAGAGACTAGTAGTTGACTTGACTAACATGAAGACCCGGTCCGAGGAGCCGGACGAGGTCTGGTACCGCAAATATCTGGGGGGGTGGGGCTCCATAGCCTATCACCTGGTGAACATGGTTAACGCAGACGTTGACTCACTGGGCCCTGAGAACATCCTCGTCATGTCCACAGGGGTCATCACCGGCGCCCCTTTCTCGGGAAGCGGACGCAACTCCGTGGGAGGAAAGTCTCCCCTGACGGGAGGCTTCGGCGTGGCCGAGGCTGGCGGCTTCTGGAACGCGGAGCTGAAGCACGCGGGGTTCGACGAGATCATATTCACGGGTAAGGCAGCCGAGCCTGCGTGGCTCTGGGTGCACGACGGGGAGGCCGAGCTCATGGACGCCTCATCTCTCTGGGGCCTAGAGGTCGGGGAGTGCCAGGACAGGATGAGGGAGATAACCGGGGAGACTCAGGCCAAGACCGCGTTGATCGGCCCGGCCGGGGAGAAGCTGGCCCGGACTGCGTGTGTCATCAACGACCTCAACCACGTGGCCGGTAGAAGCGGGATGGGGGCGATAATGGGCTCCAAGAACCTCAAAGGGGTGGCCGTGAGGGGCAGAAACCCACCGGAGCTGGCGGACCCCGAGAGGGTTAGGGAGCTGGCCATGACATTGATCAAGAGGATACCCACGGAGGCCAGGGGACTACACGAGTACGGCACCGGCGCAGGCATGGACGCCGGCGCCAAGACGGGCAACCTCCCCACCCACAACTTCAGGGACGGCGCCTGGCCCCACGCCAGCGAGATCGACGCCATAGCCATCAAGGAGAGGTACAGGGCGGGCATGGGCACGTGTTACAGCTGCGCCGTGAGGTGCAAGAAGGAGGTGGAGCTCCAGCAGCCCTACAAGGTGGAGAGACGGTACGGCGGTCCGGAGTACGAGACCCTGGGGGCGTTTGGCTCCGACTGCGGTGTCTCTGATCTAGCCGCCATCTGCAAGGCGAACGAGCTTTGCCAGAGGTACGGTGTCGACACCATCGGGGCCGGCACCACCATAGCCTTCGCCATGGAGTGCTACGAGGAGGGCATCATCGACGACGAGACCACGGGGGGCATAAAGCTGGAGTTCGGCAACGCCGAGGCCATGCTAAAGACCGTGGAGCTCATCTGTAAGAGGGAGGGCATCGGCGACGTGCTCGCTGATGGCAGCAGGCGTGCCTCCGAGGTTTTCGGGGAGGAGTCCCGTAAGTTCCTCGTGGAGGTCAAGGGGCAGGAGGCGCCCATGCACGAGCCCAGATACAAGCGCGCCCTCGGCCTGGGGTACGCCGTGTCCCCGACAGGCGCGGACCACATGCACAACATGCACGACACGGGTATGAGAGAAAGCAACATCGCCAAGCTGAGGTCAGTCGGGGAGTACGACATGGTGCCCATAGACAGCCTTGGCCCGGACAAGGTCAGGCTGTTCAAGAGCTTTATGCAGATGAGGATACTGGCCAACTGCCTATGCGTATGCATGTTCCCGCCGTGGAGGGTCACGGAGTACAGGGACCTGGTCCAGGCGGTCACGGGCTGGGACGTCTCCATGCACGAGCTGGTGCAGGTGGCTGAGAGGACGCTGGCCCTCGCGAAGATATTCAACCTGAGGTCGGGCTTCGGGAAGGAGGACGACTGGCTGCCGCCGCGGTTCTTCCAGCCCCAGACCTCGGGCGCGTTGAGCGAGACCAGCGTGGACCCCGACGTGTTCGGGAAGGCAGTGGACACATACTACGAGATGATGGGCTGGGACGGGGACGGGGTGCCAACCGAGGGGACGCTTTACCGGCTGTCCATCGGGTGGGCAGCCCAACACCTCCAATGAGAGGCGTACCCGAAGACACACCAGCATCTTATCCTACAATCGACGCCTAAGAGAGGCAGTCGGTTTTTTATGAATTTTTCAGGGTAACTGAGCTCAGATCCTTCTGAACGTGTGTCGATGCCTATTCAGATCTATTTCCCCGTTAGACACCGTGACTCCTTCGTCTCTCAGCATCCTGATTTTTTCGTCGACGGCGCCCTCCGCTCCTCCTCTGAAGCTACCGACGCTCCCATCTGACTTTACTACGCGGTGGCACGGGATCTGGGGTCCACAGAGGTTGTTCCTCATGGTTGTGCCCACCGCCCGATACGCGTTTGGCGACCATTTCGGGTCTCTTCTCGATAGTTCCTTGGCCAGGTCTCCGTAGGTGGTTACCCTGCCTTTGGGTACCTCGGCTAGTATCCTGAGGATGGCTTGTTGATAGGGGCTGAGGGTCGCGAGCTTCTTTTCGTCCTCGGGGGTGATATGATACATCGATTGATCATCGTAGACTCCGTTTATTATCGTTTACCTATTCTATGTGGGAATAGGTGGGTGAAACTGTTCTATTATAAAACATATCGCCGTATGCGAAAGTGTTATTTCATAATTTAAGATAATTCTTATATGAGAAAATTGTTTCAACTTGAAAGTGATGGTTTTGAGCAGTCGCTTCAAATTAAAAATGGATCAAAATCAGCGATCGAGCTTGTCGAGGAAGCCATCGATAGAATAGAGAAGATCAACCCGTCCATTAACGCCGTTGTCACGAAAACATATGAAGAGGCACGAGAAACCGCCTCAAAACAGCTACCCGAAAGCCCTCTATCGGGCATCCCGATTCTAGTCAAGGATCTCATACAAGTGAAAGGCGTAAGAAACACCAGCGGAGCAGCTCTCTTCAAGGATAACGTCGCATCTTTCGACTCTGAGATAGTCAAACGGATGAAAAACGCGGGAATAATAATTCTCGGAGTTACGAATGTACCTGAGTTTGGGCTTACGTGCACCACTGAGCCCAGACTCCACGGCCCAACCCATAACCCATGGAACACCGAATACAGTAGCGGAGGCTCAAGCGGTGGGGCAGCAGCCGCGGTAGCCAGCGGCATGGTGTCGATTGCCCATGGTAGCGATGGAGGAGGCTCTATCCGGATTCCTTCATCTTTCTGCGGACTGTTTGGTTTGAAGCCCACAAGGGGAAGAGTGCCTCATAGTCCTCGTTCCGGTGCAGCAAATCTGGGGTTGAGCATTAACCATGCCTTGACCAACTCTGTAAGGGACAGCGCCGCCTTCTTAGATATAATAGACGGATTCTGCACTGGTGAACCCTACGCTGCGCCTCCCAAGAATCGATCTTACCTTGAAGAAATAGGAGTTGAGCCTGGGAAGCTAAAGATAACATTATTGACTAATTCAGCGATAGGGGGAGATTTTCACCCAGACGTTGAAAAGGTGGTGAGGCGAGCTGCTGAGGTTTGCACCGAGCTTGGGCACAGCGTTACAGAGGTTGAAATCAATGATATTATTGGCCTTGAGCCTCAGTTGTTCATAGACTCTTTTCTGAATGTATGGAGCACTATTGCCGGAACTATTATGAAGACTGTGTCTTTGAGAGCAGGGGCTCCTCAGAGAGAATGGGTTGAAGATCTGACGTGGGGGCTCTATCAGAAGAGCACTAGGCTATCTGCTATCGATTACAAGATGTCACATGACGTTCTTGAACAGTTTGGGCGCAACTTCAATCACTATATGAATGATTATGACGCGATTTTAACCGCTACTGTCCCTGATCCTCCGTTTAAGCTTGGCGAAGTCAACCCAACTTACGATGAGCCTCTGAAAAACTTCGATAAGGTTGTGCGGTATGCAAGTTTGACTGCGATGAGCAATGCCTCGGGTAATCCCACTATGTCAGTTCCGCTTGGCCTGGGTAGAGGGGGTCTCCCCATTGGTACACAGTTTATCGGTAGATTCGGTGACGAAGCAACATTATTCAGGATAGCATCACAGTTAGAGAAAACGATCAAATGGAACTCCATTCGTAGCTAAATATCATTTTTTTCGGGCTCATAGTTCCATGTGACAAGGATATTGAAATTCTCGATATAATTAATATAACTCTGTCATAAAGTTCACGAAAGTGAGACGTCGGTGTACATTTTCCTTCAAATATTAAAGTATGTTTTTTTATTTAAAGAAAGATTATCCTTTTGTTGTGCGTCTATTTTGAAAATAAGCAATTAGAATTAAAGGTATGAATAATAATCCCATTAGAACAGGTATAGCGATATCTACTTTTTCGTTTTGAGCAGAGGCCGCTTGAAGAAGGCAAGGTAGAAGTAGATAATATGAAAATAGTAACATACCCAACCTTCTATTTCATTAAATGATAAGCCTTTTGAATATAAAATCTCCTTATTCTAAACCATTAATACTAATATATCTGTAAGTTTTGTACACGAGGCTACTCTATCGACTCATGCCCCACTTGTTCGAGATAATTCTCGATGGCTTTAACGCCCACAATCGATATGGCTCCCTTTATTCCCCTATACTCAGTCTCGACGTATCTGCGAAATAGCTCGTCGAGATCGTCGGGGATCGACAAGGTGATCTTCTTCATCATATCCCACGATATTCTACTATAGTCTACATTAATAACTCTTTTTATACCATGATGGAAAAAAGGATACTCTTATATGCTTAGACCCACTATAGTTGACTGCAGTGTGGTAGCACATGCCCTTTCTTTTTGCGAGTGCGCAACGAGAGAAAAAGGAGCGCGCACTGACGAGGGCGAAAAAAGTGAAAAGAACAGTGGGAACGAAGTATCTCGCGTTTGGTATTCTCATCATCGCGTCGCTATTCATGTTCTCGGATAGGTTATACCATCCGAAGTACATCACAGAATCAGAGAACGCTAGATTCAATCAATGGGTAGATTATTTCAGTGGTTGTGAGGGCTACACTGTCGAGTACTACAGCTTTGATGCTTTCAAGGGTGAAAGCGATGTCGTGACTTCAAGGCAGTCTAGCAGATTGGCGGACGATGTGAAGAAGATGAAACAGGACACGGGCTTCGTGAAGGTGTACTTCGATTGGGAAAACGACGTAATATTCTTCAGCGGCTCGGGTC
>CAZEMD010000060.1:0-9355 GCA_964513225.1 uncultured Candidatus Bathyarchaeia archaeon
ACGAGATCGATGAACGCATAATGAGGCTCCTCGAGGAGAACAGCCGCATGAGCTACGTCGAGATCGGGAGAACGGTTGGCCTCAGCGAGGGCGCCGTCAGGAACCGCGTCCAGGCGCTGGTGTCAGGGGGCGTCATCAAGCGGTTCACCATCGAGAAGGCGACATCTCACGGCGTGCGGGCGCTGACCATGATCGCCGTCGACCCGGGGACGCCCACCTACGAGGTCTCCAAGAGGGTGAACAGGCTCGCCGGCGTCGAACGGATATACGAGGTCACGGGCGAGTACGACATAGTCATGGTGAGCAGCGGAAGCAGCATCGAGGCCATCAACAAGGTCATAGAGGACGTGCGCAAGATCGAGGGAGTAGAGAAGACCAACACAATAATCGTCCTACGAACCCTGTGAACTGTGACGACGCCGCACATATCAGTATATGAGTCTTAACGCCGCTGCTTGTCACGGCTTCAGCTGAGACGTAAAACTTAGGTTACACGAACCACATCTCATCCAACCATGGAAGCATTGGAAGCCATAATGACCAGGAGGAGCATAAGGCGGTACACCGGCGAGGAGGTGAGCCCAGAGCTGGAGAGGATGCTGCTGGAGGCAGCCATGGCGGCCCCCAGCGCCCACGGCCGCCAGCCCTGGCGCTTCATAGTCGTCAGGAGCCGCGAGACCCTGGACAGGATACCCGAGTACCACCAGTACAGCAGGATGCTCAAGGAGGCCAGCCTGGCTGTGGTGGTCTGCGGCGACAACAAGGTCCAGACCACAGACTTCTGGGCCCATGACTGCAGCGCAGCAACCGAGAACATGCTCATAGCCGCGAACGCCCTCGGCCTCGGCGCCGTCTGGCTCGGCGTCCACCCCGGAGAGGAGCTTGTGAGAAATACCAGGGAGCTCCTCGGGATACCGGAACACGTGACGCCCCTGTGCATCGTCTCCGTAGGCCACCCCGCCGAGGAGAAACCCCCCGGCGACAGGTACGACGAGTCCAAGGTACACCGGGAGAAGTGGTAGCCCCCTCACTCACTTTATTTGTTTATGCTTCCCCTGAGTACTCATGAAGGTCTATTTCTCCGGCAGCATAAGGGGCGGAGAGCCCGACAGGGTCTGGTTTCAGACCCTCATACGATACATCTCACGCCACGGGAAGGTCCTCACCGAGAACAGCTTCGGCTACTCCTTTGAAGAGGAGGCCAGCTTCGACGACGCGTGGATTTACGAGAGAGACGTTGAGTGGCTCAGGGAGGCGGACGCCGTGGTGGCCGAGGTCTCGGCGCCGAGCCTGGGCGTCGGGTACGAGATCGCTAAGGCCGAGGAGTGGGGCAAGCCCTTGCTGCTTCTGTACCGGGAGCAGCCGGGCCGTAAAC
Source organism: uncultured Candidatus Bathyarchaeia archaeon (assembly GCA_964513225.1). Classification (GTDB taxonomy): domain Archaea; phylum Thermoproteota; class Bathyarchaeia; order TCS64; family TCS64; genus RBG-16-57-9. Next base: position 1,376 of record CAZEMD010000060.1, read on the forward strand.
CCTCGGCGATGCTCAACGGAAACAAGGCTCTGGAGATGCTGGTCTTCACGGAGGAGGAAGACGCGTTGAAAGCCGTGGAAGGGTTCTTGGCTCCGTTAAAGGGTCGGAGCCGAGTCTCGACCTCTCCGTAAACGTTTGGCTGGTGTTAAATACTCCTCCGGCCGAGGATTTGAACATGGAGTCACGGGCCAGAGGTTTCTTCACCGAGGTCTACGGCGGGGAGCCGAAGGTCTACAGGGCGCCGGGCCGCGTCAACCTCATCGGCGAGCACACGGACTACAACGACGGCTATGTGCTGCCCACCCCCATCGACAGACACGTCTACGTCGCCGCCAAGCTGAGGCCGGACGACAGGTTCCGCGTCTATGCCGCCGATTTCAGACAAAGCAAGGAGTTCACCGTAGGTGGCACGAAGCTGGACCCGGATCGCCCATGGAGCAACTACGTGCAGGGCGTTGTGGAGGCGCTGCGCGAGGAAGGCTACAGCCTGAAGGGGGCGGACATGGCCGTCACGGGGGACGTGCCCCTGGGGGCGGGTCTCAGCAGCTCCGCTGCTCTGCTCATTGCCACCCTCCGCGCCCTCCAAGATATGAACGGGCTGGAGATGGACCCTGTGGAGGCCGCGTACCTCGGGAGACGCGCCGAGAACGAGTTCGTCGGCGTCCAGTGCGGCGTCATGGACCACTTCGTCGCCTGCCTGGGGGAGCACGGTCGGGCGCTTTTCATCGACTGCAGGACCAACGACTATCGGCTAATCGACATGCAGCCCACGCACCGACTCGTCGTCGTGAACACCACGGTGCTGAGGGAGCTCATGGACTCGGCTTACAACGAGAGGCGGGCCCAGTGCATGGAGGCCGTCAGGATCATCTCGAAGAGCGACCCCGACGTGGTGGCCCTCAGGGACGTGTCCCCCGAGACGCTGGTGGAGCACTGGGAAGCTCTCCCCGCAGTCATCCAACGCAGGGCTAGACACGTCGTCACCGAGAACCAGCGTGTCCTCGACGCCGTGGAGTGCCTCGAGGCGGGAGACGCCGAGGGCTTCGGTGACCTCATGTACGACAGCCATGAGAGCCTCCGCTACGACTACGAGGTGAGCTGCGAGGAGCTGGATGTCCTGGTCGACGCCACCATGGACATGGACGAGGTGGTGGGCGCCAGGATGACTGGAGCCGGCTTCGGCGGCTGCACCGTGAACCTAGTCGAGGCGGGCTACGTGGGCGAGTTTACCGAGAAGATAAAGGAGAGGTACCACCGGGCCACGGACAAGCAGGCCGAGGTATACCTAGCTTGACTTGGGTCTCTGTACTATCTCTACCGTGTAGCCCTCAGGGTCCTCGCAGAAGAAGACGCGGCCCTCGACCGCCCTGAGCTCGACCTCGGTGGTTTGCATCTTGACGCCGGCGTCTTTGAGCTTACGGTAGAGTTCCCATATGTCGCCGTCGTCTGGGACTCCGAGGCACAGGATCACCGGCTTGTCCTCGGCCGCCCTCAGGTGGCCTCTGCCGTCCTGCACGACTCCTATGGTGTAGTCGCCGGTGACGCGGTACAGCGTGACCCAGTCGCTCTCCGGCTCCTCCTCCAGCCCGAGGAGGTCCCTGTAGAAAGAGGTGGCGTCTGCCATGTCCTTGTAGTAGATGAAGGTGTAGGCTCTGTCGAAGCTCAACGCCAGTACCGCTCCACGTAGTCGGTGGCCCGCATGAACTCGACGTCTGGGCGGCTTAACGCATGCTCTATGATTCCCTTGAGGCAGAGGAGCCGCGACGGCCTCCCAGTCACCTGGGGGTGGTTGGTGAGGCAGAAGAGGCTCCTGTCCGTGTAGCGGGCGTCGAACTCGACGCGCCACACGTCCACGGTGTCCTCTGCGGTCATCCCCCAGTCGTAGTAGAAAGTCCAGTCGTCCAGGTTGTAGGCGACAGGTATCTCCAGGAGCCGGGACTCTTTGCCGTCGACCATGTTCCAGAAGCACTCCTCGGCACCCATGTAGTCGCTGTTCCATCTGAACCCCATCTCGCTGAGGAACCCGTGGGTGTGCTCCGAGGGCCTCCACCGGGGCGTCCTGTGCCCCAGCAGGGGCTGGTCCGTGAACCCGCTGAGTATTTCTTTGCTCTTGACTATCCACTTCCGCTCCTGCTCCGGGTCCAGGGCGTTGTAGCCCCTGTGGGTGTAGCCGTGGCACGCAAGCTCGTGGCCCCTTGACACTATCTCCTCCACGGCCTCGGGGTACCGCTCCGCGGTCAGGCCGGGGACGCAGAACGTGCCTTTGATCCTGTGCTGGTCGAGGAGGTCCATTATCCTGTAGACTCCTCTGCGGGGGCCGTAGCCGCCCTGGGTGACCCAGTAGGGGACGCCGGGGTGCATCTCCTCGAACGCGGTCTCGCCGTCGAGGTCGAACGTAAGTAATACCGGGAAAGGCTTCATGGGTGATGATGGGCCGCCCCTGTTTTTAGGGGTTACCAGCCCTACTTAGCCGCCCGCTTCGCCATGTACTCAGCGTCGGCCTTCTCGCGGCTCAGAGGCATGGCGATGAAGTACTGGGGCTTCAGGTCGAGAATGTTGGGGCTGTCCGCGGCTAGGAACGAGACGGCGGTGTCGGCTCCCTTGTGGCTTCCTGCGATGCTGATGACATGCTCGCCTGAGTGCACCAAGCCTGCGTCGCACGCCTTGGCTACTATCTCGGCGTTCACCTTGAGCTTCATGGCTATGAGGGTCTGGGTGGCGACGCTCATGGGGCTGTGCCCCATACGCTGCCGCCGCCTGATGCTGTTGGTGAGGACATCTGTGCCGAGGTTCACGGCGCTGCCCATCTCCTCTATGCGCTCCCGGTTCTCGGGTTTGAACTGCTGGACGCCTGCGACGGGAAAACCTGTCTGGTGGCCAACTACGATGAGCCTCACGCCTTTTCCTTGGTACATCTCGGCTGCCTTCACCCCGGTGTCGCCGCTGGTGCTGGCCACAAGAATCTTCTCTATTCCCAGCTCCTTCGAGGCTTCTAAAGCTGCCTTGAGGGTGGCCTCCGTGTGCTCCGATCCGCCTTCCTCGAAGTAGATTACGTCTCTCTTAATCATGAAACTATGAATCCATGGCTTCGAGAGGATTTAAGGCTGAGGCGGCTATGCGTCTTAACAAGGAGTAATAGACAGTAAAAGACATTTCAACACTGAGCTTTAAGGAATGGAACAAACATAGATTGGTTCACTTATATATTTAAAATGATTTTTTGAATTTCCTTTTTTAATTTTTCAAGGTTTTGATACTCATGTAATATTTCTTTTGACACCTCGTTTTTAATTTTTTTTGACTTTTTATTTGATAATATTAATAAATCACTTTTTTTCAACATCTCTAAAGATTCAGGTTTTATATTTTCTGGCTGCTTTTTTGCTTTTTTCCTTATCTCTATTATATTATCTTTAATTTGTATTAATCCAACTTCTTTTTCTATATGGTTTAAATTTATTTCTTTTTCCACAACGATGTAATAATAATCAATAAAATTTTTTATTTTATTATACTGCTTTCTATAAGATGATAAATTATCTTGTTTTGTTTTAATTTCAAAAATGGTTAATTCATTTTCTTTTATTCCCAATATGTCGATTTGAGATAGGATGGTTCCCCATGCAATATTCAGGGAAACATGGTTTTTTACTTGATATCCTTCTTCCACTAAATATTTTGTTAGTATGGGAGATATTTTTTCTTCATATTTACCCCTGTTCTGATTTGATTTTTTAAGAGAAGCTGTTGTCAATTTCAAATTATTACCTAAGAGTTGATTCCGTTTGCGGTTTTAAATTGTTGGGTTATGGTTTGAAATGGCATGCGATTGGATATAAGTTCAATAACTCCTCCATATCTGATTTCGACGTTTTCTCTTTCCTCATTAGCTATAATATTTGAATCGGGATGTAATTGTATAGTCCATCTACCAAATGTGTTTCTAGAATAATTCCATATTATTTTTTTTGCATGGGACCTTTCAGAGAAATCTCTCCCACCAGCACTCAATTTGTACGGGATTGATTCGTGATGTTTTACACTTTTCTCGTTTCCAGGTTTGTAAGTTCGTACCTTAAAAAAAGTATACAAGTATGGTCTATCCAAATCTTTGAAGTAATTATCTGTATGAACTAGCGTCATACGTATTTGACGAATCCCTCTAGGGGCGTTAAATGAAATGGTATGATATGGCGTCCTTTCAACTTCTTCTTCTTCATATTCTATTGGTAAACCAATTTTTCCTTCGAACGCGATTTTAACTTGGTTCCCTCTTGATGATATTATATTATTATAATTTGGCATACCAAATCCTCGATAGTCGCAGTATTGATCATTATCATTAGAGCAAGATGAAATGAGAATCGCTTTAGCTGTTTCTGGATAGTTAAAAGAAACACTTAATGAATTATATATTTTCGCAAAACATCTTGCTACCATTGGTGCGGCGAAACTAGTTCCCACATCTTCAAAATTTGGGCGTCCTTCTTGATCAAAGGTTACCACTCCAATTCCATCTATATTCCCATCCTCACAACAATTGCCACCATGATGGACAATCTCTGGTTTGATTGAAGATTGTAAATCTGATTCGGTACCAATTCTAGTAAATGGAGAGGGACCATTTATTGGAGCAATTGATTCAGTTTTTACTTTAGTCGCTATCCCGCCTACAGATATAATTGAAGTTGCGTCGTTTGGTTGATTAACTTTATAATCATTAATATAATAAGGATAGTTTTCTTTATCGATAAAATTATTATTACCTGCAGCGAAAATAACGCACACTTCATTTTCTTGAATAATTTTATCTAATTTAGCTGCATACTCTTTGGTTTCATCAATATTATATTCATAATTTGTAGAGCTTAGAAATACTTTTGTATTTTCTTTATACATGTTAATTGCATTTATTACACCATTAAATAAATTACCTCTATCTAACAAATCGCTATTTATCCTATGTGAAATCAATCCATAAGCAGAGTTAGGTATATTATTTCCTTCTCCAAAAGCAACAAGGCATGATATTGGAGTTCCATGATTATCTATATCTACAGGGTCATCAAAAATATCTTCATAACTATTATATAATATAAATTTTTTAATTGGATCAACATCATTTATTCCTGTGTCCATAACACAAACAGGATACAATATTTGGGTTGGATGAGTTTCAGATAATACAGAAACAGATTGAGATTTTATTTTATTAGATTTTATTTTAGGATTTCCATTTATTTTATAAATTAAATTATTGCTTTGTGCAATTCGCTCAGACTGAGTTTTTGTTGCTTTAATACTAATTATTCCTTTTGATTCAAGATAAGTTGCTGTTTCATTTTCTTCTTTTTTAATTCCTGTTTCCTCTAATACTTCATTCAATTTAACTATATATTCCGTCATTTTTTCAGATGAATTTGATGGTACAACTTGTATGTTTAAATATTCCTCATCTTTTTCACGGAAAATTTTATCTATATCTATAATTTCATTTATAAATAATGGCCTAATTATTTTTATGTTATTTTCTACATATTTGAGATGTTTAGATTCAAGATAGTTTTTCATGATGGATAATTTCGATTCAATTAATAGTTTAGAAGATGATCTGTTGATATATCCAATAATCTCTGCACCCAATTTTTTATAGATTTTTAATGCATTTTCACTATAAGGGTGTGTTTCTAATTCAATAATGTAGTAACCTAACTCGTCGTCTCGAATATTTGTAGAAGAAATTATAGTAAATGTTCTTTCGATTTGTTTTAAAACACTTTCTTGCATCCATTCTTCATCTATTTCTGTATATTCATGTGGAATTCCCTTTGGTATGAAAGGTCCTCGTGTACGTATTTTTCCTTCTCTCATCATTTCCCTTGGACGAAGAAAGACGATCTCATCAGAATCCATGGACATTTTAATATTTATATAAAATAAAAAAATAGTTATAAATATTTACTTTTATGTATTTTTCTAATAATTCGTATTTGAATGGAAGTATACGCATTCATTTACTTTTCCTGCGTTCCCATGGCAGGCAACCATTACTTTGATAATTCCATGAATAACGTAGGCCAGCCGTCTCCTCGTAGGAGGGGGGGGGGTACACGCATCAGACGCGAAAACACCGGTCTTTAACCTAAAGAAGCCCTAAAACAGGCCTTTTCAAATCCAATCATATACAAAAACGTACGTTTAACCCGGCTAATCAATACAAAAACGCAGCCCACCACCCATGATCACTGTTAACGAAGTGCATATAGCTTGAAAACAGTGCTGAACCCTCGTCCGGCACCCTGTACAAGTCGCTATTGACCATCTAGGACATATTCATTAACCCGTTGATCGGAAGACTCATGACACGGATGAAAACCGGGGCTGAACAGGTTCCCCGACGAGCACCTTAGTCAAGGGGGCCGGTGCTTGGCCCAACGATAATCTTATTCCATCGTCACTGTACTCCGTATCATGGTCACCCTCGACCAGGTAATCTACGTCCTCCCCCTCCTCGGGATCATGGTCTCCATCCTGTACTACGCGATGGTTTTGAGGAACTCCAACAGGACACGGTCGGCGCAGCTCTTCATGTCGTTGCACGGCATCATGTCTAACAAGGAGGGTATGTCCGATTACTTGGAGACCATGTACATGGAGTGGGACGACTACGCCGATTTTGAGAGGAAGTACGGCTCCGACAACAACCCGAAGGCTTATGCCCAGAGGCTGTCTATCTGGAACGCACTCAACAACTACGGGGTGCTACTGAAGAAAGGGCTGATCGACTCCGAGATGGTGTATGATGCCGCCGGTGGAATCATCATCATGAGCTGGGAGAAATGGAGGCCAATCATAATGGAGCAGAGGGCCCGGTACATGGGCCCCAACTACCTGGAGCACTGGGAACACCTTGCGACCGTCATGAGGTCCATCCAGGATAGAAGGGGGATAAAGTGGGTGCCCCCCGAAACGGGCTTCAGATTCGAGGAGTAGTTCACGCCTTTCACGATACGTCATGTCTTGATCGCTTTGACGCTCCAGAGCTGGGGCAGCGGGTCGCCGGGTATCCTCCAGGCTCCGTCGTCCCCCTTCACCGACTTCTGGACGTACCTCCATTCCAGGTGGGGGTACTCACCGATCTCCCTTATTGAGAGGCCGGCGTCGATTAGGCTGTTCAGGACGTCGCCGACGGTGTGCTGCCACTCGTAGCTCTTCCTGTTCTCTACCTTCGCCTCCTCGTCCGCGTAGCTGCCGTCCTGCTCCCAGCTCATCGGCTCCTCGCTGTGCCAGTAGCCGTACCTCAGCTCAAGCCCCTCGGACTCGTCGTCGAACATCCACATGAAAGGGTGGGACTCGACCAGCAGGAACACTCCCCCCGACTTCAGATAGTTAGCTATGATGCGGCCCCACTCCCGGATGTCCTCGAGCCAGCAGAGGACGCCGTAGCTCGTGAACACGATGTCGTACTCCCCCTCATGGACCTCTGGGAGGCTGTAGATGTTGCCGCAGATGAACTCGGCTTCGACGCCTATCCTGTCCGCTATCTGCCTCGCTAGCTCGATGGCAGACTCGCTGAAATCCACGCCCGTCACCTCGGCGCCGAGCCTCGCCCAGCTCAGGGTGTCCAACCCGAAGTGGCACTGGAGGTGTAGGAGGCTCTTCCCCTCCACGTCTCCCAGCGCCTCCAGCTCGACGTCGTGGAGGCTGTTCTTCCCGGCGAGGAAGCCCTCAAGGTCGTACTCGTCTGACTTGGAGTGTATATCCACCAGCTCGTCCCAGCGCCTCCTGTTGGTCTCGTAATAGTCTTCCAAGGGTAATCGAACCATAGTAGCCTACAGCCAAATAAAAGTGGTGAAAAACGGGTGCCGCGCCACCCACAAACCCTGAAAGTTAGAAGATGTGAAGCCCTGACTGCAATGATTTTACATAGAGCAGCGAGTATTGGGTAGAGGAGCAGCTATGGTGGACCGAGAGACCCTG
>CAZEMD010000061.1:0-9296 GCA_964513225.1 uncultured Candidatus Bathyarchaeia archaeon
GTGTCATCCACCGAACACGAAAACGCACCCCAAAAACGCTACTTCCATGTAACTATGTCGCTATATCCAGAAGGCTCTTTCCTGTGTAACTTGGTTATCACGCATAAATATACGTGGAACAATGAGTCACGTGAAACCACATGATAAAAGGGATCGCCTACGTGGGAATCGCCGTCAAAGACATAGAGCAGGCGAGGGAAGACTTCACGCAGAAACTGGGCTCAGAGATCATCAGGGTGGGGGCCAGCGAGATCGATAAAGTGAAAAACACGTACCTCACCCTGGGGGAAGACGTGTTCGAGCTCATGGAGCCCTACAGCCCCGAGAGCCCGGTGGCCCGGTTCATGGAGAAACGAGGAGAAGGAGTCCAGTACGTCGGCCTCGAGGTCACGGACCTGGACGAGACGGTGGCAGAGCTTAGGGGGAAGGGGGTGAGGTTCACGTCCGAGGAGCCCGTGGAGTACCCCAACGGGAGCAAATGGGCGTTCATACAACCCAGGGAGATGCACGGAGTGCTGTTCGCCCTCATCGAGAACCCAGTGTAGCAAATCTGTCTATTTCATGTATACTACTTGACTACCAGGACGGGTACCTTGGACTCTTCCACGACGTGCTGGCTCACGCTCCCCAACACTAGCCCAGCCAAGCCGCCCAGGCCACGGCTGCCGATGACCACCAGATCAAATCCGCCCTCTTCCGCCTCGGAGATGATTGCCTTCCCGGGCCTCCCCCACAGGAGCTTGGAGGCTATCTTCAGGCCGGGGTGCAGCTTCTCCGCCTCTTCCAAAGCCTGGCTCAGCATCTTCTCGTCGCTCTCCCTGAGCTTGACCATGTACTCTTCTATCCACTCAGGCGGAGAAGCCGGTTCCTCCGAGTCTTCGCCGCCAGGCTCGGGTCCCATGGAGGCGTACTCCTCCGAGTAGCTCGTGACGTGCAGTATCTCCAGCTCCGACCCGTGTACCTCCGCCAGCTCCAGCGCCGTCTGCAGCGCGGTGTGGGCGTGCCTCGACCCGTCGATGGGCACTAAAACCTTGTCGAACAACTCTATCGATACTCTCTCCGGTTCCCGGTTATTTAAGCTCAGACACACACCCGGAACCCGAGACCGGACAGCGGGAGACGTCGATGGATAATGCTGAAACCCGCCGAGAAAACGATATAAACACGACTTGTAGGTCAATACCAATGTACAAGGTATCCTTCCAGACGAACTGTTACACCTGGGTTCCCCACGGGTACACCAGCCTCTACCCCGGAACCGGGTACACGCTGGACTATGCCATGCGAGACCTGGCGGAGACCGGGTACGACGGGGTCGAGATCGACTGCGCCCACATACTGGACACACGCCTATGGACGACAACCAAGGCCCAGAGACGAAGCCTCAGGAACGCGGTCACCGACCTCGGCATCGAGGTGGAGGCGTTCAGCGCCCACGAGTGGCCCCTGCAGGGGTATTCATTCACGTCCAGCGACCCGGAGACCAGGAGACTCGGCATGGAGTGGACCAGGAACATCATAGACATGGCCGCGGACTTCGGCACCAAGATAGTCACCACCCACGTCCCTTCGCCGAGGATCCGCTGCGCGAGGCTCCTGCCGGGCATGCCCCGAGGCTTCTTCAAGTCGACGAAGGCGGGAGACTGGGGGCGGACTTCCTTCCACTCCGTGTCCTACACCGACGAGGAGAGGGAGCTGGTGGCCCGGTCTGTGGGGGAGTGCGCCGACTACTGCAGCGACAGGGGCGTGCTGTTCGCGATAGAGGAGTACTCCCCCCACGGCTACTGGGAGGCGTTCATCAAAGACGTGGGGTCCCCCGCGTTGAAGATAAACTTCCACGTCGGCGCGGTCTGGAGACGCTCAAGAGGCGTCGAGGGAGAAGAATCAGTGACAGAGGCGGTCCACAGGTTGGGGAGCCTCATCGTCCACACCCACTGCATGGACTACATGAGGGTCTCTACCATACCCGTCCTAAAGGAACCCGCCCACAGGCCCACCGTCGAGGTCATGCCCGGCGCCGGCGAATGCGACTACGTGGGGTTCATACGGGCGTTGAAGGAGATCGGGTACAGAGGGTACCTCACCGTGGAATGCCACCGAGCGGACATCTCACCTGAGATACAGGCGGCCCAGGCTCTTCAAAACATGAGGAGGCTACTCCGTCAAGCAGCCGACTAAAAAACGGTGAAGGTTTAGGATACCCGTCGATATCCGGCATGGGGTTCAAGCCCCATCAACCATCATTCGGAAGCCGTAAAGTCTCTCATAACCGGAGTATCTTCCCCTTCTCCCGTTCGTAGTACTTGACCATGTTCCCGGCCTGGGCTTTTCAGGGAGCACGTGATAGCAGTAATCCATCTTCAGCCCCGGCTCGTAGACGACCACATAGGTGTGAGGCACCGTGGACATTGCTTCCGCCATGATCTTCCCCACCCTGCTCGCCGTCTTCAGCCGGTCTCGCTCCAGTCCTTCGCGGTCCTCCACGCTGCTCAGAACGAAGAGATCTATGTCTGAGTACTCGTCGGTTGAGGGCGATCCCGACAGGTACAGGCCCTTGACTCGGTCGTCGCCTTTCAACTTCTGAACCGCTTTCTCAAGTAGTCGCTGGTGAACCGGTTGCTCTTTGAAGCGCCGAATTTATGGTGTCAATTATGGGACGCTAGCAGATTTCAGTTAGAGTAAGACGTTGCCTCAAGGACGTTGCAGCATGCGGAACCTTGAACCTGCCGCCGGCGGAGGCTTCTAGACGCTTCGTTATGTAGCCTTAAACGATGAAAAGTAGCCTAGGGGTTCAACGTTCCCCCACGTGTCCGAGATGAACGACTGGACGGCCTCGATGAACCTCCTCAGGTGAGGAAACCCTCCATCACCGTCCATGAAGCCGAGACACTCCCGGTTGGAGGTGAACAACCTACTCAAGACCTCGGAATCCACGTCACCGTCCAGTCTATCCTTGATGTAGAACCCCCATGAGCTGATGATGCGCCCAACCGTCCAGTGCAGCAAGGCGTAGACCAGTTCCCCACGGGGATCATCTATGATCAGGGAGAGGGAATCGAAGTACCGTTCGATCAACGCACCGTAAAAGCTGCGTGGAACCCTCCTGCCTCTCCCGGACTGGGGAAACCCGAGGAACATACCCGCGAGGTCAAGCAGGACGTAGCCGGTGGCCGCGAACTCGTAGTCAAACAGGGTCATCTCCCGTGACTTTGGGTCTACGTTGACGTTCTGGATACCCGGGTCCGCGTGTATGAATCCGTAGAGCGTTTTACCCGAGTCGAAAACGGTCTCCTCGACACCATGTAACTCCTCGATGATCGCCTCCGTGTCGAGCCCGTAACGTGAGCCCAGGATGTCTAGTAACGCGGCGAACTCGGACGAAAAGTCGCGGAAATCCATCGTGGAGTCGCTTAGCGGGGAATAGGCGCCGAACCCCTCCTGGATCTCCTTGAATCGACGCCAGCAGCGTATCGTGTGCTTATGTAGATCGGCTAGTAGCTCGACGTAGCTGCCGAGGTACGTCTCCGGGTCTTCAAGGGCAGGCTGGTTCAGCAGGTCCATCAGGGTCGGGGCCTTGCCCATATCCTCGGTCACTATCAGCAGGTTCTCGACGTCATGGTAGATCAGCCTCGGGTGGATCGTTGCCGAGAACTCTATGCCGTTGAGGAAGGTCAACGACGCCACCTCGTTACTGAACCTGTTCGAGTAGTCCGCCAAGTCCCTGAAGACGCCGTGCAGCTTCTGTCTTTCTCGTTGGGAGGGGATGGACTCCAGCGGCCTGTGTTTTACGATGATGGATTCGCTGGATGCGTCGGCTCCATAGCCGGTCTCCATGATGCATCGATAAGTCTTGTTCACCCCGACGAGTTCCTCGACGGGCGTGATCTTGACGCTCTTCGAGTATACTTGAGAGAGACGGCTCTCGGTGAGCGAGATCATCTCGTTCACTGAACCATTCTCATCGATCGCCATGGAAGACATGTCCGAGATCAAACAGTATAAACCATCTGGACGAAGGACGGGGGCTGCACCATGGTTCCTGCAGCGAAACCGTCACACGCTTTCCTCATAAGCCTGAGTAAAATCGATCCCACTAAAGATATCCGACAAATACTGCGCACGCTTCCTTAAACAGATCACTTTATTGCGTCCGCCGTCTAAACTCATAACATGAGCAGGGAAACCGACCAACTATTCAAGTCTTTAAACCAGCTCAGCGAGACGCTTGCAGCCTCCATCGACAAAGCCAAAGAAGCCGCTGTATTCGCTGACGAACTCGGTGGAGAGTTCATGCAGGAGCTTGGCACGGATATAGCCGATCTTCAGGTCTCTCTCCGTGAGCTCCTTAACACGCTGGATGACTCAATCGAAGAGGGTAAGACCCTTCGAGACGACTTCAAAGCCATGGAGACCAGCTTAAGGGTCTCCATCGACGACGAAGAGAATTACAAGGTAAACTCTGAGCGAATACAGGACGAGATAAAACAAGAAAAAGAAGAAGAAAAACAGGGTCGTCGATAACCCGTTTCCGCTGGCTCGACGGAGATAAAACCTCCTGGCCCTCATGGACCCGGGTTCTCTAAATCTCTAGGGATTATGGTTCTGTAGGTGTCGTGTATGTACTCGACGTTGTCCACCGAGAGCGTCTTCACCGACACCGGGTGCACCTCGATTATGCATCTCTCAGGGTGCATCGTCGATGGGCTGAACCAGAACCTGTTCTCCTGCTCTGGGTGCCAGTAGAGGTACCACCACACCCATTTCTCGTCCACGACCTGTTTGCTCGCGAAGGTGGAGTGCCCCTCAACCTCATAGAACCTTTCCCCGTCCTCGTCCGGGAACACTATCAACGTCTTGCTGTCAAGCTTCAGGTCATCGACCTTCCTCGTGTCGGTGAACGTCGGGAACCACATCTTCTCATACGGGTCTTCGTTGAAGTTAGTCATGGGCCTGCTATGGGGCTCGTTTTTTCTCCCAAAGGTCACCATGTACACAAGCCTCGATTTCCTGAACTGTTCAACCACCCGTTTTTCATCTTCTCTAGGACTCAGCTTACACGCCTTCTGACGAAAACGTGAACCCTAACAGCGAGATATACGGCTTTCGTTTCACACATAATCACCTCATCCCTCCCCGCTGAGCGAGAAACCACACATCAGCGCCCCACGCGACAAGTATGTTAAACCCAGAACTTTATCAATCAAAACCAGTGATTCTTCGACATTTACCCGGGAAACAAGCGAAAATCATGGAGAGGTATAATAATCACAACCGACACCAATAAGTCATGAGTTCTTCACGTCGCACGAACCTAAACAGGATAATGCAGATCGAGAGAGAACTCGGAAGAATCAACACAGACAAAGAGTACCTGCAGATACTGAGCAACATGGAGATCATGGACAACCTGACCGCCGGCAGCAGAGACATCACCATCGGCTCACCCGACGACATGGACAGGACGATAACCGTGAGAAGGCGCAGCGAGGAAGCCAAAGACGTCGCTAAATCATTTGAACTCAAGCTCCAGAAGTACTCCTCACGCATCCAGAACCTGAGAGACGAGAAAGCGAGCCTAGAGAAACAAATGTTCAATAGACCCGAACCCCACGCATAACATTTTAATCAGCCACCAGCTAGACCGCAACGGAACACCCGCAGCACAAACAAACCCACATCCCAAGTAAAACGGCGTAACTTCAGCTCATCCAGCGACGAAACCAGAAACCCCCCAGCAAAAAAAATGAAAAAAAACACATAAATACTAAAATTAACTAAACACCCCGCCTGGAAAAACGCTTATAGTAACTAACCTACTATAAGGAATCCCCACCCACAGCATCAACACAAAGACCCGAAGCCGACCAGGACCCACCGGCCCCTAAACCACTTCACCCAAGGCCCCCAACATACCGTCTATGTACCCGTCGGGAATCCAACCCATGTTACCGATCCTGAAGGTCTCCTCCTTCAACGCCCCGTAACCCTGCGCCAGCTCGTAGCCCTTACCCCTCATAGCCTCGTAGACGTCGGGGCCCCTCATGCCCTCCGGCGCGGATATGCAGCTGACGGTGGGGCTCTCATAGCCCTCCATCGGGAACGTGCCGAGCCCCAGCTCCTCGACGCCCATCCTGATGGCCGCGTTTCGCCTCTCATAGAGATCGAAGTACCACTGCCTGCCGCCGTGCTCCTCGATCATCTTCAGCGCCGCGTTGAGCCCCACCACCTGGGGTATGACGCTGGTCATGGGGGTGCCCTTACGGTCGGCGTGGCTCTTCTCCCACACCTTCAAGTCGAAGTACCAGCCCTTCCCCGGCATCTCCCCGGACGCGTCAAGCGCCCGCCCGCTGACGCTGCCCACGCCGAGGCCCGGCGGCACCCCGAAGCACTTCTGGCTGCTACTGAAACAGATGTCGATGCCCCACTCGTCCACCTTGAGCATGGTGCCCCCCATGCTGCTCACCGCGTCAACGAAAACCAGCTTATCATGTCTTCTGCACACCTCGGTGAGCGCAGGCAGGTCGTTGATGAGCCCCACGCTGGTCTCGTTGTGGGTGATGGCCACCGCCTCCGCGTCTGGCTCCGCTTCCAACGCCGCCTCGATCATCCCCGGCTGCACAGGCTCCCCCAGCTCGGTAACCACCGACACCACGTCCCTCCCGTTGGCCCTAGCCACGGTGGCGAACCTCTCCCCGAAGCTGCCGTTCACGCACACCACAAGCTTCTCCCTGACGCAGTTCCTCACCGCGGCCTCCATGAACCCCGTGCCCGTGGAGCTGAACAGGAAAACCGGGCTCCCAGTCTCGACGAACTCCTGCAGCATCTCCACCGTCTCGAAGTGCATGTCGATGTACTCCTTGCTCCTGTGGCTCATCATCTGCATCCCCATGGCCTCCAACACCTCAGGGTAGCACGCCACAGGCCCCACCGTGAACAGCTTCATGGATGAGGCATACTGCGATGAGGATAAAAACCTGTACCAACAAGAACACCCCATGGAGCCACGGAGACGGGAGGGAGACGAAGCCACCCAGCAGATAATAACCATACTCAAGGAAGCAGGTAGACCGCTGACAACCCGCGAAGTATCGGAGGAGACCCTTAAAAGGCTCGTAAGGTGCCCCGACGCCACCATAGTCTTCCTGAACAGGCTCCGACAGCAAGGCGTCATCCACGGTGAACGCAGCAAGGAGTATCGCGGCTGGGTATGGTGGGTGGACTAGATCCAGCTGAACGTGCGTTCAGACTCCTCTAGGAGCACCACAAACTCATCGTAGCCGATCGCCTCGACCTTCTCCAGGGGCGAGTCGAACTCGTCCCGTACGGTGTAGATGCTTGCGAAACCGAGCCTCTCAAGAGTCTCCGGCCTAGAGATGTGGTGCGTCCCCCGACCGAGGAATAGCAACGCCACCTCGTCCCCGTCTCTGTGCAGCTCCTCGGCGAGCCTGAACGCTGTGTCGGCGTGGGCCCTGCTGATCAAGACTAGAGTCTTCACCGTTTCACCTCAGTAGCTCGTTATCACGCTGCATCTCTTCGCCATCCTCGCCAGCTCTTCGAAGCCGATGACGGTGACGTCCAGTGTCGGCTCCAGGTCGTCTACGGTGTAGCTCCTCTCCGCGAGGGACTCTCCGAGCACGTATATCCCCGCCATCTGCGACATGACGTCGAGGTAGTCCCTCAGGCTGTTCTTGTACAGGGCCTCGGGCATCAGTATCTCGACGCCGTTGTCCGCGAACACAAGCAACGGCGGATAGTCCATCCCCAGCATCGCCGCTGAGAGCCGTAGTCCCTCCTCCACCCTGGCGCCCGGTATCAGCCGCTTCCTCATTATTAGCATCGCGTCCCCCATGCTTTCACCCCAGAAACAGCGTCCTATCGCATTCCTCCATGAGAGACACCACCTCTCCAAGGCTCGTCACCTTGGCCCCCTCCACGAGATCCCCCTCCTCTACTCCTACCTGCTGGCACGCTGTCACGCAGGCCAGCATCTCGGCGTCGAGCCCCTTAACCGAGCCTGGATCCGCCAGTAGCTTAACCGACTCTTCGTTGAAGAAGACCTTAACATCGTGTCCCCTGTCGCTTGCAGCCGACGCCAGCCCCTGCACGTGCCTCATCATCATCGGGTTAGATACGATTAATAGGAAACGCAAGCGCCGTTCGCCCTAGGGTTAGACGCCCCGCGGCTTAACGGTTTCCCCCGTGTTCGACGCCTTAGAACACCTGGCGAGGGGTGTTCAAAAGCCTAGGATTATATCCACTGTGGGCGGCAGTATGATCGATTGAGATGAGGATGCCAGTCATGTCGGTGTCCCTGGACACCCGGAAGCTAACCTCCTTCGCCCTCGTGGCCTTCATGGTGGGCGGCCTGCTGGGCGGGTTCCTATGGAACTTCGGCGGCGTATACACGCCCACGGCGCCCAGCCTCACAGGCTTCGGCTCCATGAGGCAGTTCGACAGCGTGGAGGAGCTTAAGACGTACCTCGGTGACAGAGGCGAGTCCTACCCGATATGGTCTATGCGAGGCGGTGTCTCCTTCGAGGTTAAGCTGACCCCGGATTCCGGAACCGAAGCTGGCGCAGCTGTCTCAGCCGCGCAGGCGGCGGCCACCGCCGCTGCGGAGGCCAGTAATGCGGCTAGCGGCCTGACAGGCTTCGGCTTCGACCTCGATTACTCGGTAACCAACATCCAGGTGGAGGGAGTCGACGAGGCCGACATAGTGAAGACCGACGGAGGCTACATCTACATCGCCAAAGGCAAATCTGTTCTCATAGTCAAGGCTTACCCCGCCGAGGAGGCCCAGCTGGTCACGGAGATCGACGTAGGCCTCACGGTGCAGGACCTCTACGTGGCGGGAGACAAGCTCGTCGTCTTCAGCTACGTCGAACCCTACACGGCGGTCCTCTTCGACGCGGTTATGCCCGAGTACGAGAACGAGAAGCCCAAGACCCGGGTGGAGATCTACGACATCCTAGACCGCTCGTCGCCGGAGCCTGAGAGGGCTCTCACATTGGACGGCCTCTACTTCAACAGCCGCCTCATAGGCGACCACCTCTACTTCATAGTCACCAACCCCGCTTACGTCGACGACGACATCGTCGTGCTCCCCACCATACGGGAGGACAAGGCGTGGAGCGTCGTCGAGGCGGAGGACGTATGGTACCCCAACGTGACCCGGGGGTGGCTCAGCTACCACACGATAACCGCGTTCAACGTGCAGGATTCGGACGTGGACGTGAAGGCTGAGACCTTCCTCCTGGACACGGGGACCAGCCTCTACGTCAGCATGGAGAACCTCT
>CAZEMD010000062.1:0-9273 GCA_964513225.1 uncultured Candidatus Bathyarchaeia archaeon
GGAGCGCTAGGGAAGCCAGAGCCGCAGCTCCGCCTCGGCCTCCTCGGGGTCACCGGAGGCGTGAACCAGGTTCTCCACGGCCCTGCCCTCGGCGGTGCTCGCCTCTATGCTGTCACGCCCCAGGTCGCCCCTTATGGTTCCCTTCTCGGCCGTCGCGGGGTCTGTGTACCCGGTGACGCGGCGCACCTCCTTGATGGCGTCCTCTCCCCCCACGCGTATGGCCAGCACCGGGCCCCTAGTGAAATACTCTCTAAGCTTCCCAAGCACCTTCATGCCGTGGGCCTCCGGGTCGGTGATGCGGGGCACCGCCGCCTGGGCCTTCTTCCCCATGCTCAACGCCATGCCGTCGGGGTAGTGCTCCCTGAGCCGCCCCAGCCCCACCTCCCTGTAGTACATCATGTCCTTGACCTCCAGGCCGGCGTCCTCGTAGTACTTTATTATCGCCCCCACGAGGTTTCGTTCAAGCGCGTCCGGCTTGAGGATGACTAACGTCTCCTGGTACATGGGCAAGGCGTACGCCGTCCCTCCTAAAGGCTTTATGGTCTGAATAAAAGGTGGGTTGTATCTCACCTAGTCCACTTGAGATCGATCCTCGGGAACTTGGCCAGCACCCTAACGGTGTCGATCGTGAACTCGGCCGTCCTCATGTACTCCTCGTGGGCAGAGTCGTACTGTGTCTCGACCTTGGGATCCGATTTGAGCAGCAGGTGCATTCTGAGGGCCCCAGGGCCTAGCTGTGTCCTGAAGCCGCAGACGGGGCACTTGAACTGGTCTATCACGTCCTCCTCCTCGTTGAGAGTCACATACGCGTGGAGATGCTCCGGGATGTTTAGCGTCATTTCCCCCGTACGATCTTGGGCGTATGGCGATATATGCGTTACCCACACCTATCACTAAATTCTCGTTCAGTATAACAAAAATCAGCTAATATTCCGGAGGGAATCAGCTAAACGGAAAACTCGGACCCGGCCTATCTCTGCCGAAGCCTCCAGGCCTCGGTCCACTTGAGCTTGCGGGGGTCACGCCGCATGTCCAGCGTGCTCTTCCTGCACTTGGAGCTGCAGAAACGCAGGACCCTGCCGTCGCGCCTCACGAAGTTGGTGCCAGTGCCCGGCGGTATCTCCTTACCGCAGAAACTACACTTGTATACCTGAGGCAACTGTTACACCTACCTGATCTTCCTGGCCTCGCGCTCAGTCTCGCGGAGAAGCAGCACGTCGTCGATGCGCACGGGGCCCTTCACGTTACGCGTGATTATCCGGCCCTTGTCCCTGCCATCCTCGATCCTGACCCTCACCTGCATTACCTCACCCGTCAACCCCGTCCTGCCCAGTATCTGGATGACGGTTGATGGCGTGAGAAGGTCAGAGTCCTGACTCATGCTACTTCACTAGTTCCTGGACTTTCTTCACTATCTCTGAGACCAGCTTCTCGGCGTCACCCGCGTCCTCTATGGCCGCGGCGGATGAACTCACGTTGATGCCCAGGGCCGCACCGATCTTCTGCTTCTCCGGCACATAGACGTAAGGCGCCTTCCGCTCGTCGCATAGCAGCGGCAGATGGGCGACTATCTCCGGTGGCTGAACGTTCTCTGCTATGAGCACGAGCTTGGCGTTGCCCCTCTCGATGCTCTTGGTGGCCTCGTTGGTGCCTTTCCTGATCTTGCCTGAATCTGTGGCGATCTTCAGCGCCTCGTAAGCGGCGTCCGCCACCTCTTTCGGTACTTCGAACCTCACGTAGAAGGGTTTCGAAGGATCTACATCTTTTGACATGTCATTTCCCTCAGGGTGGATACTGTTACCTGAGCGTCCTTTATTAAACATTCCGACGTTAATCCAAGAGTCTAAAACCTGTGCTCTTCATAGAAGGCTTATGCATTCCCTGTTTAATTGTGGGTGAAGTAGGCGACGAAGGGCTTGGACTTGTCCACGCGGCAGTAGCCGAACCTCTCGAACTGGAACATCTCGCCGTGTTCCATCTCATTCACCGTCTCCTCCGCGAGGCCGGAGACCGTCGTGGCGTCGGGTAGAACCACCTGGGCGTCCACGCCGACGCCTGCGGGCAGCCAGTGTATGAAGGGGGCGTCCATGTCCCTCGCCAGCTGGTAGTCCTTGGAGTGGTACACCGCCTTGACGGATTCACCTACCTCCGTCACCTCGACGTTCATGACGCCCATTAGCCTGGTCACGCCGCCGACCCTGAGCCTCGTCAAGTCCTCACTGGATACGTTGAACCTCAGCTCGCCGTCCCTCGGCTCAAGCACGAAGTCTCTTGTGCCCCTCTCAGGGTGATCTGGGTGTACGGGTAGCTTGGCGACGTGCCGCCCCGGTACATCTGTGACGGTGAGCATGATGGGGCTCTCCACGAAGAAGTACCTGTCCGAGGTGGGCTCTATGATCTTCCTGTTCTCGGCTGCGATGTTGTCCCAGCTAATGGTGACGTTCACCGGCTTGGGGCCCACGTGGATCATTATGGCCCTTATGGCCTCCGGCTGCAGCCCGCGCCGCCGCAGCGCCCTCAATGTGCCGAGTCTGGGGTCGTCCCACCCAGAGTAGGTGCCGTCCTCTATCCCCGCCCGCATCTTGGATTTGCTGAGGATGCCCGCCTCCAGGCCGAGCCTCCCGACGTTGATGATCTCTGGGTACCGCCAGCCAAGGTGCCCTTGGAGCCACCTCTGCCGGGTCGTGTTGACGTCGTGCTCCTTGCCGCGGATGATGTGGGAGACCCCCATGAGGTGGTCGTCGACGCCGCAGCTGAAGTTGTAGAGGGGCCACACCCGGTACCTGTCGCCCTGGAGGGGGTGATCGACGTCGCTTATGCGGAGCGCGGGCCAGTCCCTCACCGCCGGGTTTGGGTCGTCGAGGTCGGTCTTTATCCTGACAACCGCCTCTCCCTTCTCGTAGCCGCCGTCAAGCATCCTCTCCCATCTGCTGAGCTGCGTCTCTGGGGGCAGGTCCCTGCACGGGCAAGCCTCGCATGCCATGTAGAGCTTCCTGAACGCCTTGACCTCGCAGGTGCAGACGTATGCGTTGCCCTCCCTCAGCAGCCTCTCAGCGTGCTCGTAGTAGATGGGCAGCCTGTCGCTCTGCCTGTAAACCTCGTCCACCTTGACGCCCAGCCACTCCAAGTCCTCGAGTATGGCGTCGTACATCTCCGGTATGGGCGGCTTCACCTCGGCGCTGGTGTCCTCGTACCGGAGTATGAAGTGGCCGTCGTACATCTTGGCGTACTCGTCGCAGAATATGATGGGCTCCGCGCTCCCCAGGTGAAGCGCGCCGTCGGGGTTAGGCGCGAACCTCGTCTTCACCATGGGCCACTCGTCCACGTTCTCCAGCGGCGGCAGGGTCTTCTTCTCCTCCTCTACCTTGCTCCGCTCCAATAGCTCGGGGTGGTTCTCCTCAACGAACCGAAGCTGTTCCATCCGTGTCCAAGAGTTCACGTCTTTCACCGCCTCGTTTACTATGGGGGCCACCTCCTTCGCCTTCTTCCTCAGCTCTGGATACTCCCCGAGAACCTTGCCCATGACAGACCCCGCCTGGGCTACGCCGTCGAACTGGGAGGCGTTGTGGGCCGCGTACTTGACCGCGGCTTTCCTTATCTCCGTGTTGTTCATGGACACTGCTGGTCCCGATGAAATACGAGGAAGATGTCTATTATTCCTTTCTCTAGTACTCGCGTTTGACGAAGTACTCCACGAGGGCCTTGAGCTCTTCCTTGGCGGGGGTGTCGGGTATGGCGTCCAGCTGCTTGAACGCCTTCGCCACGTACTCGTCCGCCACGCCTCTGGCGTAGGCTATGGAGCCCACCTCCCATAGGGCCTCGACGGCGGCCTCGATGTCCTCGCGCGAAGCGTCCTCCACCCCGAAAGCCTCGCCGATGCGCCTCCTCTGATCCTCGGTGGCGTTCTCCAGGGCGTGTATGTTTATCAGCGTCTTTTTCCCCTCCCTGAGGTCGCCCCCCACCGGTTTACCGAGGGTCTCCTCATCCGCCGTCACCCCCAGCACGTCGTCCTCGATCTGGAACGCGACGCCGGCGTCCCACGCGAAGCCTCCGAGGGCGTCAACCTGCTCATCGGAGCCGCCGCCCGCCAACGCGCCCAACTGGGCGCACGCCCTGAACAAGGCGCTGGTCTTGGCGCCCACCATCTCTATGTAGTCGTCCACAGACACCTCCGAGGCTCTCGGGAACCCGATGTCCAGCGCCTGCCCCTGGCACAGTGTCATGGCGGCCTCGGTTATCTTGGCCATGCTCTCGATGAGCCGCTCCGCGGGCATCCCAGGCGGCCTGTTCTTCAAGGCGACGTCGTACACCTTGGCGAACAGAAGATCACCGGCCAGGACGGCCATGGGTACGCCGTAAACCTTGTGCACGGTGGGCTTGCCTCTCCGGAGGTCGTCGTGGTCCATGACGTCGTCGTGGACGAGGGTGAAGTTGTGGAGAAACTCCACGGCGGCGGCGAACGGGACGGCGTCATCGGCACGGCCGCCCACCGCCTCACACGCCTTGACCGTCAGATAAGGACGCAGCCGTTTACCCCCCGCCTCGACGAGGTGCAGGCTCGCCTTCCCCAAGAGCTCAGGCTCCTGCCCGCTGAGCGCCTCCTCCAGGTACCCGTTGATCATCCTCGCGTTCTCCGCCAGTCTCTGCTCCATGGGCTTCATCCCAGCCACGGTCCTTCACCCAATTCAGTGATAGACGACGTGAGGGACTCTTAAAAGTTGTCTCAGGGCCTCTCTGCGTACTTCGACACGTCGAAGCCCCTGAGCCCCAGCCACTGGGCGGTCCTACCCATCACCAATGCGGGTACGCTCCCCAGCTCCTTAACGTCCCTGGCGCCGGTGAGGAACATCACCACCCTCAGCTCCTGTACTATGTGGTCCACGTACTCGGCCAGCTGGTCCCTGCCCTCCACCGCCTTCTCGAGGAATGGCTTGGCCATGCCGGCGGCGTCGGCGCCCAACGCGATGGACTTGGCTATCTCGGCGCCGGTCCTGACGCCTCCGGACGAGATTACCTTGAGTCCGGTGCTCTGGCTGGCCTCGACGACGCTGACGGCGGTGGGTATCCCCCAGCTCCAAAGCGCCTGCCCCAAGTGCTCCTGGTGCTTCTCGCCGACCTCCTTTGCGATGTGGTACTCGACGGCCGACCAGCTGGTGCCCCCGACGCCGCTGACGTCCACGGCGGCTGCCCCCGCCTCCTCCATCTTAACAGCCTCCTCGTAAGCCACGCCGCAGCCCGTCTCCTTCATGATAATGGGCGTGTCCAGGGCGCCCGCTAACTCCCTGACTTTGGCGAGGACGCCGCTGTAGTTGGTGTCTCCGCCTAGCTGCACCGCCTCCTGGAGGGGGTTCATGTGGACGGCGAGGGCGTCCGCGTCGACCAACTCGACGCATCTCTCGGCCTCCTCTACCCCCCAGCCCAGTGAGAGCTGGGGGCAGCCGATGTTGCCGATGACGAGGGCGTTGGGCGCCTTATCCCTTACGACCTTGAACGTGGCCGCTGTCTCGGGCGCCTCCACGGCGATCCTCTGGCTGCCCACCCCTATGCCTATTCCCTTCGCCTCGGCTACCTCGGCGAGCACCGCGTTGATCTCCAGCGCCTCCCTGGTGCCCCCGGTTATGGCGCTTATAATGAGCGGCGCACTCAGCTCCCTGCCGAACAGCCGTGTCCGGGTGTCCACGTCGTCGAGGTTTATCTCGGGGAGGGCCCTGTGTATGAGCCTCACGTCCTGGAAGCCGTTGCCCATGTCCCCCTCGACGTCCTCCTCCAGGCTGACCCTGATGTGCCTCATCTTCCGTTTCTCTATGCCGCCCATGCATTCACCTCTTCAACACTGTACCAATTACGTTTTCGCCTCTCAGCGCCGCCCCGACGCGGCCCTCCACGGTGGCGTTGACCAGCAGCACCTCGATGCCCGCCTCGACGGCCTCCGCCGCCTCAGCCATCTTGCCTTGCATGCCGCCGGTCACGTCGGTGTCCAGGGCGTCTCCGATCTCGGCCTCGCCGCCCTGGTCGCTGAGGGAGAGCTCCAAGATTAGCCGGGCGCCCTCATCGAGCTTGGGGTCGGCCGTGAAGACACCGTCTACGTCTGAGCCCAGCACCAGCCTCTCGGCCCCCAGCCCATTGGCCAGTTTGACCGCGAGCTGGTCGCCCGAGAGTATGGCGAACCCCTGCTGTGTGTCATGCACCGCGTCGCCGTAAAGGACGGGGACGAGGCCCGACTCCATGAGCCCCTCCACGACTTGGAGGTCCATGCCCGTTATCCTTCTACCCTCCGTCGCTAAGAAGGATGACGGTGCCACCGAGAAAGCCGGCACCCCGGCGTCCAGGAGCCCACGGACGATCAGACCGTTGAGCTCCACCATGGCCTGATGGGTCTCGGAGAAACCTGCAAGCTGCCTCGGCTCCCTGTACCCTTCAGCGATACGGTACTCCGTGGCGAGGGGGTGACCGTATGAGCCTCCGCCGTGGACGACTACCAGCGGCTGGGCAGAGGCGTGGGCTATCTCGGCCGCCAATCGGATAATGTTACCTATGTGCGGCGTGAAAGGCTTGTCCTTGTGCGTGACTACGCTTCCACCCAGCTTAAGAACCAGCATTCTCTTCCTCGATCCACCTGCTCTCTACGCCGCGGTCCGTCAGCTGGACCCTGTAGCTGTCGCTCTTCCTGCGCCTGATTGCCTTCTCCACCGCGCTCATCCTGTCCTCCTCCGCGACGGCGATCATGCAGCCTCCGCCGCCGGCTCCGGTGAGCTTGGCTCCGAGGGCGCCGTTCCTCCTCGCCGTGTGCACCAGGGTCTCCAGCTTCATGGTGGAAACCCCTATCGCGGAGAGCAGGCCGTGGTTCATGTTCATGAGGTCTCCTATGCGGCTGATATCGTTGGATAGAAGCGCGTCTAGGCCCTCCCTGGCTATGCCGCCCATGACGTCGATTATGGCGTCCATAATCTTTGGGTTCCTCTCCTTGAGGGCCGCGACGCCCTCCACCATCTTACGTGTTGACCGTTTCCTCCGCGTGTTGCCTATGATGAAGGGCATGGAAGACTCCAGATTATGGCGCTTGATGCCCACGTCCCTCTCGTAGCTCAACACGCCGCCGAAGGAGCTCACCGTGTTATCCACGCCGCTGGGCTTCCCGTGTATGATGGTCTCGCCTTGGAAGGCTAGATCGGATATCTCCTCCTTGCTCAGGCCGGCGTCGAACAGCCGCTCCACAGCGCCGACGGTGGCCACGCATACGGCGGCGGAGCTGCCCAGCCCCACGGCTATGGGTATCATGGACCTCACCTTGAGGTTCACCCCCGACTCGACGCCGATGTGCTCCATGGTCACCCTGACGGCCACGTTGAGGGCTGCAAGGTTCCTTCCCCTCCAAGCCTTACCCCTAACCGGGTGGTAGACGTCGTCCTCGAAGTAGCCCGAGAAGCCGAGGTTGTCGGCGTCCACGTAGACTTTGGGGTCGTCGCGCTTGCTGGCGTAGACCCTGGCCCGTCTGTCTATGGCGAGGACCACGGCTGGCCCCCTGTAGACCACGCTGTGCTCGCCGAACAGTATCATCTTCCCCGGCGCCGTAGCCTCCACCTGCATCGCATGACTCACCGTGTAATCTTCATGGCGGCGTATCCCACGACCGCGCTGTAGTCCCCTATAATGTCTCCGCTGGTATAGTATGAAAGTAACTCTGCCTCGCTGGCTCCGGCGAGCTTGGAGGCCACCAGGGCAGCCGAGACCGGTCCGTAGCCGCACGTGGTTATCCTGTGCTCCCTCACGGCTTTCTGTAGCCTCTCCTCGTCCATCTCCAGTATGGCGTCTATCACCAGCCTGTCCTTCCTGTTGGCCGACTCCTGACGCTCCTGGTGGGTCAGGTCCGTCGAGGCGACCACCAGCACGTTCCTATCCTCCGTGGCCCTGTGGATGGCCTCGCCCACCTCCCGGCTGGTCTCCAAGTCCTGGTACCCCATGCATATGGGCACCAGCTTGAACTCGCCGTATATGTACTGCAGGAAGGGCACCTGCACCTCGACGCTGTGCTCCCTGAGGAACGCCGTGTGGTCGTAGTCGATGATCTCCGAGTGCTCAAGTATCTCCTTGGCGAGAGCCGTGTCCAGCGGCACGCGCCCCAGCGGGGTCTCCCAGCTGCCCTCTCCCACAATGGACACAGGGGCCCCCCAGCCCGTGTGGTTGGGCCCGATGACTATGACGGTCTCAGGCTTCTCCTCCTCGGCGAGGGCGAGGTAACAGTGCGCCGCCGCCGGCCCTGAGTACATGTAACCCGCGTGGGGGCATACAACTGAGCGGATTGTGCGTTTTGCTTGCGTCTCGCCGGGCAGCCTGCCGGGTCCGCGTTGATGGTTAAAACATTGTTCGATCTGCTGTCTGAGGCGATCAGGCTGCGCGGGGTAGAAGGCCCCAGCGACTACCGGCCGCCTGACGCTCAAACCCGTCACCTACAGCGTGGTCTCGAAGTCCTCGATGGTTGCGCCGAATTCTCCGCTGGCGGGGAGAGTTCCTCTCTCTCTCATGATCTCTCTGACGAGGAGCCAGTAGACTATGGCGAGGCTCCTGCGGCCCTTGTTGTTCACCGGTATCACGAGGTCCACGTTCTTGAGGCTGTTGTCCGTGCTGCAGAGCGCGACCACCGGGATCCTGATCTGGCTAGCCTCCTCGACTATCTGCTGGTCGGCGAGGCTGTCGGTGACGATGACTGTCACGGGCTCGAAGAAGTCCGCGTACTCGGGGTTGGTGAAGGACCCGCTCGTGAACCGCCCGATGTATGATCTGCACCCGAGAATCTCGCAGAACTTCTCGACGGGGTTCCTGCCGTACCTCTTGGAGCTGGCTACCACGACCTTGCTCAGGTCCAGCCTGGACAGGAAACGGGCCGCCATCTTGATGCGCTCGTTCATCTGCTCCATGTCCAGCACGAAGAGGCCGTCGGGCCTCACCTTGTATATGAAGGGCTCCATGTCCTGGGTCTTGATGCGGGTGCCTATGTGAACGCCCGCGCTCAGCAGTATCTCCTGCGGCAGGAGAAGGTTCTCGTTTACTTCGACTTCCATTACCTGATTCCTCCTTTGAGGTCGGGGCTCTCCCGCTGCTCGTGGAACTTCAGAACCTCATCGATTATCTCGACGTGGCCGAGGAGCATCCTGCGGCAGCAGTACCTAGTGACGCCTAGGCTGTCGAGGACCTCCCCCGGGTTCTCCCCGGCCTCCACACGCTTGTTGAAGTCCTCCCACTTGTCGCCTATGACCTTCCCGCATGAGAAGCACC